>JAQWAM010000421.1 GCA_028707675.1 Kiritimatiellia bacterium
GAAGGCAAGACGTTCGCGTCGCTGGCCAAGCTTTATTCGAAGGACGCCAAAGCCGCGCAGGGCGGTTCTTGGGGGAAGGTCAATCCCGAAGATGTTTTCCGCGCCGAAATCGTCGATGCTTTGGCGCGTCTGTCTCCCGGCGAGGTTTCCCCGGTGGTGACGCTTGACGGTTACGGCTACATCGTGCGCAAAGACGAGCAGCAGGACTCCCGCATGCTGAACTTCGAGGAAGCCGCGCCGTATGTGGAGAGCCATCTGCGCATGCGTCTGGCTGAAAAGATATACAAGGAATGGACAGACCGTCTGCGCTCGGAAGCCTACATTAAGGTGTTCGAGCTGCCCGCGGTGAAGTGAGGTGGCTTGTGAAGCTGACCTCGCCGACGCAGGTCAAGAGATGGTGCATTGATAACGGTTTTCACCCTAACAAGACACTGGGCCAGAATTTTCTGGTCGATCTTAACATCCTGAACATTATTGCGGACGCGGCCGGAGTCAGTGCGCGTGACCGCATACTGGAGATCGGGCCGGGGCTGGGCGTGCTGACCGAGGCGCTGCTGCGGAGCGGGGCGCATGTGACCGCGGTCGAGAAGGACGGGCGTCTCGCGGAAAGGCTGGCCGCGGCTTTGGGCACGCCAGCCGGGCTGCGGGTCATTGAGGCGGACGCGCTATCGCTTAACCTTGACGAGTTTCTTGCTTCGGGTTATGACGCCTGTGTCTCGAACCTGCCTTATTCCGCGGGCACCCGCATCCTGCTGGAACTGGCCTTGCATCCTGCCGCGCCGTCCCGTTTCGTGGTGCTCGTTCAGTCCGAAGTCGCGGAGCGGTTCCGCGCGGGCGCCGGCTCCGAGCAGCGCGGACAGTCCGGGGTGTGGTTGCAACTTGATTATGATGTCACGGTCATACGCGAGGTCAAAGCCTCGTGCTTTTGGCCCAAGCCCGAAGTGGGTTCGGCGATAGTGCGTCTTGAGCGCCACGGCTGCGACCTCTCCGGTTCCGAGCGGCAATGGTTTTTCGACCTGACTCGTCATGCTTTCATGCATCGGCGTAAACAGATCGGGACTGTGTTGCGCAAGGCGCCGGAGCCTTCAGGGTGCGGTGAAGAGAGATTGGCGTCGATATTTAGCGCGGCAGGAATTGATCCCCGGGACCGGCCGGAACGTCTGACGGGCGCACAGTGGCAGGGTTTGGCACGGGCCTATGCCGGCGCTTTCAATGCCGACGGTTGAGCAGGAGGCTGGCTATTTCGGACAATGCCCGGGTCGGCCCGGGCAGCCCTTGCAGCGCGGCCAGGGCCGCTGATGTCTGACTCGCGGCCCATGCGCGGGCATCGGCGGCGCTCATTGCGTACAGGCAGGACATCTCGTCGTGCTTGGCGTCATTTTTTTCAGCCGCGTCCAGCAGGTCGTCGGTGATCTGGAAAGCCATGCCCAGCCCTTCGGCAAAGACTGAAAGTTTGTCCAAGACTGCGGCATCGGTATTTGCTGTGAGCGCGCCCAGTCTGACAGCCGCGCGGAAAAGGCCGGCGGTTTTGTGCCGGAAAACGCTTTCGACAGTCTCCCGCGAGACGCTACCGGTAAAGCCGATATCATCGATCTGGCCGGCGATTACGCCGGACGCGCCTGTGGCGCTGGCGAGTTCGCCGACAAGTCTGGCCGACAGACCGGGGCGGGTTTCCGGAGTTCGGCTTAGAGTCTCGAAGGCCAGCGTGAGCAGAGCGTCGCCGGCGAGCACGGCCACGGCCTCTCCGTATTTCACATGAACTGTGGGCTGGCCGCGGCGTGTGAGGTCGTTGTCCATGCAGGGCAGGTCATCATGCACGAGAGTGTAGGCGTGCAGCAGTTCCACTGCGCAGGCCGGGCAAAGGGCCGCGTCTGGGCTGCCGCCCGCGGCTTCGGCGGCGGCCAGGCACAGGATCGGGCGCAGGCGCTTGCCGCCTGTAAGTACGGCGTGCCGCATGGCCGCGGCAAGGTTGGCCGGGCAAACGTGCTCGTCCGGCAGACAGACCGCAAGGGCGTCATCGATCATTGTTTTGCGGTCCGCAAGGTATTTCTGAATTTCGAATGACATGGCGCGAGTATAGTTTAATGCGGCATGAACCCGCAACCCAATCCGGTCTTACACTTGCCGTTTGTGAAACGCCCCGCAAACGCGGGGTTGAGAAAGTTGTCCTTGCGGGCAGGCCTGTTCAAGGGTAAATTATGCCTTTTCATACCTGCTGAATCGGGGCAATTCAATTATGGTTAAGTTTTTTTCGGGAGACTGCCGCCGCAAATCTTTTTTCCGGCGTGTAGATTGGACCGCTTTCTGGACAGCGACGGTCATATCTTTTTTGGTTTATTTTTTCACGCTGGGGCCTTCGGTCACGCTTGAGGACTCCGGCGAGCTGGCGGTGGCCGGCGACCATCTGGGGGTCCCGCATCCGCCGGGCTACCCGATCTGGACCATGTGCGCGTATGTGTTCGCGCGCGTCTTCAGTTGGGTGACGTACCAGGGGCAGCCGACGCCGACATGGAGCATTTCACTGATGTCGGCGGTTTTCGCGGCCCTGGCCGCCGGCCTTACCGCGATGCTGATAACGCGTTCGGCTTCGGACATGATGCGCGACGCGCATGAGGATGATGTGGATTTCGACGACAGCCAGAGTAATATGCTGTGCTGGGCGGGCGGTGTCGGCGGCAGTCTGGTGTTCGCTTTCAGCCCGGTGATGTGGTCACAGGCCACGATCGTCGAGGTCTACACGCTCAACGCCTTCTTCCTGATGTGGATATTCCTGCTGAC
>JAQWAM010000015.1 GCA_028707675.1 Kiritimatiellia bacterium
CTGACCGAGGCCCGCGGCAATTATTACCGGGCGCTGTATGACCACAGCGTCGCGCGCCTCTCTCTCGCGCACGCGACGGGTGTGCTTGGCAAGGAGCTGGAGGAATGATGAAGCGTATCTTGAAAGCCCTTTTTTATTTGCTGGCGGCAGCGGCCATTGTCTTCGGGGCTTGGCGGGTCTACCTGCTGGCTGACAAGAAAGCGAACCCTCCCGCCGAAAATAAGGGGAGCGACGCGTTGCCGGTGCGGGTGGACATTGCGCGAACCGGCTGCGTCACCAACGCGATCAAGCTGACCGGTTCGCTGGAGGCGGTGCGCACGGTGGACGTGATGCCGAAAATATCCGGCCGGCTGGAGCGTCTGGCGCTGGACGACGGCACGCCGGTATGGGAGGGCCTGGCCGTGTCCAACGGTCAGGTGATAGCGGTGCTAGATCACCGCGACATCAAGGCGCGCCTGGCCGAGGCGAACGCTGCGGTCAAGACCGCGCGGGCGGCGCTTGAGACGGCGAAGGTGGTTTTGAAGGACCGCGACCGCGAGCGCAAGCGCATGGAGAAGCTTTTCGCGGAAGGGTCCACCACCGAGCAGCAGCGCGATCTGGCCGGCACCGCGTACGAGCAGGCCGTCACCGGACTGGCGCAATCCGAGGCGCAACTGGTGCAGTCGCTGGCTGCCGCGGAGGTGATCGCGGTCAACCTGTCGGAGGCTTTCATCCGCGCGCCGATGGACGGCGTGGTCAGCGCCAAATACGCGGATCCCGGGGCGATGGTAAACGCGGCCACCAGGATCGTGCGGATCATACCGATGGACGAGCTGAAATTCCTTATCGCGATTCCGGGGCCGTACCTGCGCCATCTCACGGAGGGCGTGACGGAAGTGGTGCTGATGTCCGACGCCCTTCCGGGGCAAAGTTTCTCGGGGGTGATCGCGCGCATCTATCCTTCGGTGGATCCGGTCACGCGCACAGCCACGGTGGAGGTGCGCATCGCCAACAAATGCGGGCAGACCGGCGGTTGGCTGCTGCGTCCGGGACTTTACGCGGAAGGGCGCATAATATTGGAGGTCAAACGCGATGTGGTGACGCTGCCGGCGGACGTGGCGCTGCGGCGCGGCGAGCGGTTTCTGGCCTTTGTGGTAAAGGACGGACGCGCGGAGACGCGCGAGCTGATTGTCGGCGCCCGCGACGGCAACACGCTTGAGATCCGCGAGGGGCTGCGGGCGGGCGAGCAAGTGGTGGTGATGGGTCAGCACCGGCTCGCAGACGGCAGCGCGGTGACGCCGGCTGATGATGGCGAAAGGCGGAAGGAGTAGTCATGCGACTGCCGGAACTGGGGGTCAGGCGCCCCGTCTTCACGCTGATGGTGTTCATCGCCATCCTCGTGCTTGGCGGCGTGTCGCTGACGCGCCTGCCGGTTGACCTGTTCCCGGAAATCGAGATCCCGTCGGTCACGGTGATCACGCAGTGGCCGGGCGCGAGCGTGGAGGATGTCGAGGGCCGGGTGACCCGCGTGATCGAGAACCAGCTCAGCATCGTCAACAACCTCGATGAGGTCAGCAGCCTGACGCGCGAAGGAGTTTCCGCTATCACCTGCATGTTCGACTGGGGCACGAATCTGGAAGAGGCCTCAAACGACATCCGCGACAGGGTCAGCGTGGCGCGGCGCTACCTGCCGGACGACATCGAAGAGCCGATCATCTACAAGTTCAACAGCTCGGCGATGCCGATTCTGGTCTTCGCCGCCACAGCCAAAGAATCGTGGGAGAAGCTGTTCGATCTGGTGGAGGATGATCTGGGCGACGCGCTGAAGCGGCTGCCGGGCGTCGGGGCGGTGAATGTCTACGGCGGTCTGCACCGGCAGATCAACATCGACATCGATCCGGTGAAGCTGGCGGGATACGGTCTTAACCTTGAAGACATCGAGGCCACCATCGCCAACGAGAACCTCACGCTGCCGGCCGGCACCATCAAGACCGGTTCCATCGAGTACACCGTGCGCGTGCCCGGCGAATACGAGGACCCCGAGGCTGTGCGGGACATCGTAGTCAAGCGCGGCGGCGGGGCGGCCATATACTTACGGGATGTGGCGAATGTCTACGACGGGTTTGAGGAAGCCACCCGGCTTTCCGGCGCTAACGGACGGCAGAGCGTGATCTTCATTGTGCAGAAGCGTTCTGGCGCCAACACGATGAACGTCTGCCGGACGGCGCGGGCGGAAGTGGCGGCGTATCTGGAATTCCTGCCGCAGGATGTGAATATCGTGAATGTTATGGACTCCAGCGACTTCATCCGCAATTCGCTGCGGAACGTGAGCAAGACCCTGCTCTGGGGCGGTGTTTTTGTGTCTTTGATGACGTTTCTTTTTCTGCGCACAGTGCGCGCCTCGCTGGTGATAGTGCTGACCATTCCCTTCTCCCTGAGTATCGCCTTCTTCTTCATGTATCTGCGGGGCTGGACGATCAACATCATCTCGCTCTCGTCTCTGGCCGTGGCGGTCGGCATGGTGGTGGACAGCACGGTGGTGGTGCTGGAGAACATCGACCGTCTGATGCGCCGCGGTGAAGGACGCGCCGAGGCGGCCATCCGGGGCGCCGGTGAAATGACACTCGCGATAACGGCCAGCACTTTGACCACGGTGGCGGTGTTTGTGCCGCTGGTGTTCGTCTCCGGCATGTCGGGCATCTTCTTCGGGCAGTTAGGCGGGATCATCGCCGTGACGCTGGGAGCGAGCCTGCTGTGCGCACTGATGCTGACGCCGATGCTGGCTTCCAAGCTGCTGCGCGAGAACCGGGGACAGGTGGGCGGCGGCCGGGCGGGGCGCGCCTTGTACCGTTGGAGCGAAGCGGCGTTTGAGCGCGTGGAGAACGGGTACGCGCGGGCTCTGGGACTGGGATTGCGGCATCGTGGCACGGTCTGCCTTGCGGCGTTCGCGACACTATGCTTTTCGCTGGCGCTTTTTCCGCTGATAGGGTCGGAGTTCTCGCCGGATACCGACTCGGGAGACCTGACGGTCAACTTCGAACTTGCGCCCGGGACGCGCGTGGAGGAGACGGCGCGGATTTGCGAGGAGATCCGGGAAACCGGGGTGGCTCTGATCGGCGCGGAGAATATCGTCAACGCGCGCTGGCGTTGCGGTGACTCCAAGTTCGGGTCATCGCGCCAGGGCTCGCACATCGGACGCACCGAGTTCAAGCTGATACCGATGGACAAGCGCGCCTTCAGCGCCCGCGACGCCGGCCGCAAGCTGCTGGACAAGCTGCGGAAACGGCCGGAATTCGTCAAGACGCACATGACGACGGTTAACCGGCAGATGGGGCGTTTCAGCGGCGCGGGCAAGCCGATCGTGGTGGAGATACTGGGGCATGACCTGGAAGAGTCGCGCCGCGTTGCTGAAGAGATCAAGGATCTGTGCGAAAGCGTGCCCGGGGCGAAAGACGCCAGCATCAGCATGGACGAGGGCCGTCCGGAGCTTCTCGTCAAAGTCGACCGGCTTAAACTCGCCACGCTGGGTTTGAACGTTGCGGACGTGGTGGGAACGGTGCGAACCCTGTTCTACGGCAAAGAGGCGTCCGATTACCGGGAGGGCGAGAACGAGTACTGGTTTTTTATGCGGCTGAAAGAGACCCGGCGGGCCGAGCTGGGGGATATCCTTGATTCGGAGGTGGTCTTGCCCGACGGACGGCGGGTGCGGGTCGACACGATCGCCGAGGTGGCGCAGGATCTCGGGCCGCTCAACATCGAGCGCAAGGACCAGGAGCGCATGGTCGCGGTCGAGGTTGACTATTTCGGGCGTTCCATCGGGGATGTCGCCTCCGACATTCAGAAACGGATCGAAGACGAGGTCGTGCTGCCTGCGGGCATGCGCGTGACATACGGCGGCATGGTCAAGGAGCAGGCCGAAGCCTTCGCCGACCTGACCTGGCTGACGGTGTTGAGTCTGGTGCTGGTGTACATGGTGATGGCCGCGCAGTTCGAGTCGCTGCTGCATCCGTTCGTGATCTTTCTGGCGCTGCCGTTCGCCTTTTCCGGCGTGCTGCTGGGGTTGTTCAGTTTCGGCATGACCTTCAACATGTTCAGCGTGATCGGCATCATCCTGCTGGTCGGCACCGGCGTCAACAACGGCATCGTGCTGGTGGACACCATCAACCAGACCCGGGCGCGCGGCGAGGCGCTGACGGACGCTGTCCGCCACGGCTGCAAACTGCGGCTGCGCCCGGTGCTGATCACGACGCTGACTACCATCTGCGGCATGCTGCCGCTGGCGATGGCCGGGGGCGAGGGTTCCGAGACTTGGAAGCCGATGGGCGTGACCGTGATCGGCGGGCTCACCTTCAACACTCTGGTGACTCTGATCCTGGTGCCGGCCCTGTACAGCCTTTTCAACCGGGACAGCGCGCCGGGAGTTCAAGAAGGCGGCTGATCCAATATCTCGCGCACCTTGCGCGCTAGGTCATCGAGGCTGAAAGGCTTGCTTATAAAGTTGACGTTCTCCTCCAGTATGCCGTGGTGCGCTATCACGTTCGCGGTGTATCCGGAAAGATAGAGGCAGCGCAGCGCGCCGTAATCCGCGCGCAGGCGTTCGGAAAGCTCGCGGCCGTTCATGCCTGGCATGACCACGTCCGTCACGAGCAGGTCGACCGCGCGAGCTTGCTCCGCGACCATGCGCAAGGCCGCTTCCGGCGTTTCCGCTGGCAGGACCGTGTAGCCGATCTGCCTGAGGAAGAGGCACATGGTCTCGAGGATCGCTTTTTCGTCCTCCACCAGCAAAATTGTCTCAGACCCGCCCGTCCGCTGCGCGCTCGCGGCGGGTTCCGTCCGCGCTTCCAGTGCCTCTGTGCTGACCGGCAGATAGATGCGGAAGGTCGCGCCCTTTCCCGGCTCGCTGTAAACGTTGATGAACCCGTCGTTCTGTTTAATGATGCCGTAGACGGTGGCCAGGCCGAGTCCGGTTCCCTGCCCGGCATTCTTTTTCGTAAAGAAGGGCTCGAAGATATGCGAGACGGTCTCCCTGTCCATGCCGCAACCGTCATCGCTGACCGCCAGCACGACATACTCGCCGGGGCTGGCTTCGGCATGTTGACGGATGTAATCGGGGCAGATGGTCGTGTTGGCTGTTTCAATGATGATCGTGCCGGTGCCGCTGATCGCGTCCCGCGCGTTGACGCAAAGGTTGGCGATGATCTGGTCGATCTGGCTCGGGTCGATCTTGACCGGCCGCAGTTCGTCCGCGGGGCGCCACTTAACGGCAATGTCTTCGCCGATCAGGCGGGGGAGCATCTGGAGCATGCTGGCGACCGCCGCGTTCAGGCTGATGACTTTCGGCGCGACAGTCTGCCTGCGCGCGAAAGCCAGAAGTTGGCGTGTCAGGTTTGCGGACCGTTTCACCTCGCGGAGGACATCGTCCAGCAATTCGCGGGCGGGCCGGTTGTCCTCGACCAGCTCCCGGCAAAGTTCGGTGTAGCCCATGATGCCCATCAGCAGATTGTTGAAGTCATGCGCCACGCCGCCGGCCAGCCGCCCGATCGAATCCAGCTTCTGCATCTGCAAAAGCTGTGTTTGGAGGGCGTCTCGTTCTTTTTCAGTCTGAAGGCGCGCGGTGATGTCTCGCGAGGTTCCCTGCAGCATGACAGGCTCGCCCGCGTCGTTGAAAATCACCCGGCCGTGAATTTCTATGGGTACCGCGTGACCGTCCCGGTGCAGGATCTCGGCGACCAGGTACACGCCCTTGTCAATAGGGCCGCGCGCGATTTCCCGAACGATGACTTCATTCAAGGCGGCCAACTGCCTGTCATCGAAGTGCTGAGAGAGGTGGGTGCCAATGAATTCATCAGGCTTAAAGCCGGTCAGTTGTTCGGTAGCCGGGTTCGCGTAGGTGAACACCAAATCCATATTCAACGACCAGATCATATCTATGGTCTGATCGGCCAGCAGGCGGTGTTTCTTCTCGCTTTCTCCCAGCGCTTCTACCACTTGGCGCAGATCGGCGGTGCGCGCGGCGACCTGCCGCCGCAGGTTCCATGACCAGGCGAGCGCCAGCAGCGCCGCTATCAGCAACGGAACGCCGACATACGCGACATATTTCAGCGCCTTGAGCCAGCCGACGGGTTCCGGCTCGTAGGCGCCGAACCAGCGGTCATAGATCTTCTGGTACTCGCCGCTGGCCTTGACCGCGGCGAGGCCGTCGCTGATTTTCGCCAATAGCGCCTGCCGGCCTTTTGGCACGGCATAGCCGTAGTCCGCCGCGTAAAAGGCTTGTCCGCTGAGTTTTAGGTTGGGCCAGCCATGTTTGTGCATAAAGTACAACGCGCACGGCCGCGTGACAAGCCCGCACAGGTGCCGACCTTCTGCAACACCGCGCAGAACATCCTCTTGTGTCGCCACGGTGGTCACGCGGGCCCGGATTCCGCGCGTGCGCAGATCTTCCAAAATAACGTCGCCGGCTTGGACCACCAGGTCGAGCCCCGTCAACGCATCGAGGGTTTCAGGCAAGGGACCTGTGCCCTGGCGCATGACGCTGACGCAATTCACGACCATGAACCGAGGGCTGAAATCCAAGAACTGGGCGCGTTCCTGCGTGTAGAACATGCCTTGGATCGCGTCGATTTCGCCTTTTCTCAGGGCCTTGACGGAGTCCGGCCAGTTGCCGAGTTGGATGCGGACGTCCAGGCCGACTTCGCGCGCGATGGCTTTTGTCAGATCCACGTCAAAGCCGCACGGACGGCCGCGTTCGTCGAGATATTTGAACGGCGGGAAATCACGGCCGCCGCCGATGATGATGGCGCGGTCGGAGGGAAGCTCCATCGATGCGAACCATTTGGCGTGCAGGCGGCGGCGGGTTCCGTCGGCAATGGCCAGCGCAAGACCTTCGTTCAACAACGCCAAGGTCGCGTGGTCGCCCTTCCGCACCGCGAAACAGAACTGCTGGGAGAAACCGGGAATGGGCGGGTTCAGGGTTTTCAGATTCTTCAAGGGGGTTTCTTGAAGAATTCGTCGGGCGACGAGGTTTTGGGCCACCACCGCGTCACATCCGTTAGTGGCCAGCAGCCGGAAGGCGTCCGAGAAGGTCGGCGTCGTGATCAGGACAATGCCATAATCTTCCCGCCGCAGGAACTCATCCGTGTTGTCCCCCCGCATTACGCCGACACGCCGGCCGCGCAGGTCTGTCAGCGTCTGAATGCCGGACGAGTCCTGACGGACCACGATGGCGCCGTGCATGGTCAGGTAGGGCACGGTGAAGTCGAACGCCGCCTCCCGTTCCGGCGTGCGCCCGACCAGCGGCAGCGCATGGATCTCGCCGCGCTCCAGCATGCCGCGCACCTCGGCCCAGGCGCCGGTGCGGAACTCGACCGAGCGCCCCATCTTGGCGAGCGATTCGCGCATAAGCTCCACGGAGAAGCCGTCCGCCCGGCCGTCGTCATGTACAAGGCAGAAAGGCGGGTAATCGACCTCGCAGCCGGACAAGATGTGTTCGGGAGGCTCCTCTTGCGCGGGCAGCCAACAGGACAAGGCGGCAGCCAGACAAGCCAGACGGCAAGCCTTATGCTTTTTACGGCCCAGCCGTCCACTTGATAATCGAGGCATATTCATCTATGTGTCGCTCCCAACCAATCATGCGCAACCAATCATGCGGATTTTCCTCTACACGAAGCAGTGTAACAGGTCGCCGCGATTCGGGCAATCAGGTTGATGCCGCGTAAAGCGCACCAAGCAAATCAATTTGACCCTGACATGATTTCTTGGCGCATTATCGCGGACACGTCTGGACGCATAAAATCGTGGGCGGCGGCTAAGTTTTCACGTCGTGGCGAGCGGCGCGCGTTTTTTTTGAACGCACGGTCATTTAAGACAGGCAGCGTGTTCTCCGCTTCAGGTTTCATGCACGGTTGATGATTTCACTGTAGCGCCGATGAGTTCATCGACCTTTTTGAAATTCACACAACGAATCTTGCCGAGAGTAGGTATCAAATCGCCTGCATAGACAATGGCCGGCGAGGCAACGTTACCCGCGAAGGATAGAAATTATTAAAATAGCCCGGTAATCTGAACACGATGTAACTCGCCTCGAGCACAGACAGCCATGAAGACAAGGCCACAGATGACACTCCGACATCGTTAGACAGGCTGCTCAAATTTACAAGTTGCCCCACTCTCCCGGCCAGCAGCTTAACAAACACTTCAAAAGCGTGCTGATTGGACAGGTTGATCAGTTGTCTGACATCTCTCTCGACATAGGTGCGATAGTAGTTGGCGTACAAAAGTTCCGGGGCCACATGCTCATCATAGATGCGGGGCATGAAGCCCTTGAAAATATAGTCATCCCGGTCCATGGTTATGCCGGCTCTCTCCAATTCGGCAATGGAAAGCGGCAGCAGCTCGAGGATGGCGGCGCGGCCGGCGAGAGACTGAGAGATGTCAGTCCGCAGGCCGGGTTGATGCGACCCGGTAAGAATGAATTGGCCGTTCTTTTTGGTTTCGTCAGACATCACTTGGATGGTACTCAGCAACTCCGGAGCCCGCTGGATTTCATCCAAAATGATCGGGCACTTGTACTGATGGAAAAACTCGACCGGATCCATCTTCGCCAACTGCCGTAACGCAATGTTTTCGAGGTTGACGTAAGTGTGGTTAGGGAAATGGTGTTTGGCAAGTGTGGTCTTGCCTGACTGCCGCGGTCCCATGATGGAGACCACCCGAAAAGACTTCGCCAATTTGTCCAAATGGGATGTGATGGCACTTTCGATCATGGTTCACCTCCTTGAACAATCGTAGCCGTTCACGGGGGGGGCGCGGGGTTCCCGATGCAAGTTGGTGCTTCCGTGCGCCTCGATGAGAACGGGCGTCTTCCCTAACTCGATCAAGTGCGTATCTGATTAAGGGTGGCGGTTAAGAAAGTGTCCGCTTAAGAGCGCTGACACTCCGCATCTACCCTTCGTCGCAACACTTCAACCCCACACTTGCCCGGTTACGCTTACTCGATTCCGTCTTGCCGCGCGAACGATGCGATCCGCCCGGCGTCCCTGCGGCGGGGGCGCCGGGCCCATCAGCCCAAGGCGGGCAACAGGGAGGGCGCGGGTTCGCCGCGGAAGTGCGCCCGCACGGCCGCGAGGATGAACGCGAAGGCGGACCGGCCCTGCATCGCGCAGGTGCCGACCACCGTCCAGAGCCGTTCGCAGGTCTCACGGCCCTTGAGGCTGCGCGTGCCTTGCGTGATGCGCCGGTCGATCACCACGAAGCGCACGGCTTGCTCGGCGAGGTTGTTGGTGGGGCCGATGCCGGGCGTGGTGATGAACGCGAAGTAGACCTTGCCGTTTTCGCGGAAACGTTTGGCCATGTTGAAGGCTTCGCGCTTGAGTTCCTTGCCGTCGGCGTCCAGGCGGGAGGGCACGTCGCGCAGCGCCTCCTCCAGGATGCGGTCGCGCGCGTGTTCGAGCGCGCGCCGGAAGGCGGCCGGATCGGTCTCGTCGCGGCGGTGGATGACCTTGAACATTGCCTTGACCGCCGCGAGAAGCCGCTGGCCATAGGCGCGCGTTTCGGCGTCGGGCAGCCCGGCCAGGAACTTGATGTCGCGGATCAGATGGGCGATGCAGAACTGCACCGTGATGCCGAAGTCACCCATGTACTTGTGGTAGGCGGAGAAGTAGTCGCAGCCGAGCACGCCGTCGAACTCCTCGCCGAGCACATCGAGCAGCACCTGCGAGCCGCGGGATTTGTCGATTCTGAACAGCACATACAGTTCGGCGCGGAACACCCAGGTCCAGAACTTCCCGCCGTTGTCCTTGTGGCCGGTCTCGTCCACGTTCAGCGCCTGCTCCAGGGGCAGCCGTTTGAGCAGTTCCTCGTAGGGCGCCTCCAGCGCGGCGGAGGCCTTCGCGACGACCTTGCGCAGGTGGCCGCGCGAGACGTTTTCGCCCAGCACGTCGCGCACGAACGTGCGGATCGTCGAAAAGGAGGCGTGATCCACGGCCTTCATGTACGCGACCAGCGCGGTGAGCCGCTCCTTGAACAGGCCTTCCTTGACCACCGCTTCGGGGAAGGGGTGGTAATGGACTTTCTGGCAGCGCCCGCACCAGACCGGATAGGAGCGGTGCTCTTCCTTGAAGACGACGACCTTTTCGATCTCCATCTGCTGCTGCACGCGCGGCGGTTGATCGAGGAACTGCACCTCGGCGTTGCCGCACTCCGGGCAGGTTTCCAACCGGTACTCGTGGAAGTTCTTGATCTCCGCTTCCGGGAAGGCCGGGCGCTCGTGCCGGGGATGGCCGGGTTGCGCGCCGATCTTGCGTTTGCCCCGTTGTCGTTGCTGCGGCTTGGGGCGTGTGATGTCCGACGACGGAGGCTTGCTGGAGTTGGTGGAGTTCTTCGAGAGCGTTGCCACCTTGGTCTCCAGATCGGCCACCTTGCGCAGCAGCAGATCGATCTGCCGCTGCTGCGCCTCGACGCGCGCGGCCAGATCGCAGATCAGCCGGGCCGCGGCCTCCGGGTCGCCGAGGCAAAGGGCCAGCGCTTGTTCAAACGATATCGCCACGCAACGCCTCCCGGAAGTTCGCCGCCAGCGGATACAGATACACATCCTTGACCGGCACGTGAATGCGCGTGTGCCGGTCGTTGCGGGTGCGGCCCCGGGTCTCGCCCAGCCGCCGCCAGTTGGCCGCACGGTAGCACGTGCCCTTGAACCGCGCGCGGTCCACGAAGGTCTCCAGCGCATGCACCGGATGCCCGTACTTGGCCTGCCAGTCGGCGCGGATGCGCCGGGCGATGAGGCCCAGCACATGGCTGGCCAGATGCGGGACTTGCACCCAGCCGGGTATCAGAAAACGCGTGTTGTTCGTCAGGCGCTGCAGATTGCGTTCGCGCGCGGGGCGGTCCCAACCGATGAAGGCGTCGCGGTCCGCGCACTTCCAGGCCGCCGACCCGAACAGCACGCAGGCCACCGGGCAACCGTGCCGGTCCCGCACGAGGTAGCGGATGTTCTCGCCGACCGTGTTGCGATGGCCGAGGTAGTGCTCATGGGCCAGCAGGCCGAGGAAAAGACGCGCGTCGGCCGAGCCCGGCGCGACGATGCTCACGGCCAACGGTTGCAGGTCGCGCAACGCGCCGCGGATCGGTTCGTCCGGCGGCGCGATCGGTTCGGCCAGCCGGTTGCGTCGCCCGTTGGGCGAAGGCGCGCGCCGCGCAGGCAATCGCAGATGCCCCGCCCGTTCCAGTTTCAGCAGCAGCGTGCGCGCCGCCATGTCCTTTGGGCGGCCTTGCGCGTTACGCCAGTCCCAGCACGCGCACAGTTCCCGGCTCAGGCGCGTGCGGTTCCATTCGGGATGCGCGTTCAACAGACCGAGAATCAGATCCATGTCCGACACGTCGAGTCGCCGCCCCTGTATGACCATGACGCTTGCCATGCCGGAACAGTACGGCAAACGCCGCGATGAGTCCAGTCAAAAATCTTTTTTTTTCGCTTGCGCTTCGGGGGGGGGGGGGGGGG
>JAQWAM010000422.1 GCA_028707675.1 Kiritimatiellia bacterium
CGCGAATGCCTCTCAAAGCGGTTTCAGGAGATGATGACAGCGAACTCAGACTAGGGAATTCCGCACAAAGGCCCACATGCTCCTGGTCGTCTTCAGACCAGGTAACACGGTATGTATAGCGATCATTTAGGATTTTTTTCATATTTTAACCTCTCTATGACGCTATAGTATCATTATTGATACTATGGTCAAGCGGCAATTCTAGTTCTGGCGGGAAAGCGGAGGGTGCGGCCTCTACGGATCAGTTTCACGCAAAATCAGAATCGCCGGTTTTTCTGTTGTACGCCGAGCCCAATTGTTATATTTTATTTGTAAAGGTATAACAAAAAGGAACAAGTCATGGTAACCGCAACTGTATCTGCCAAGGGATGGATCGTCATCCCGGCCAAAGAACGTCGTGAATTCGGCATCGCGCCGGGCACAAAGGTCATTATCCGCAAAGATGGTGACGCTCTTCGCATTTCCCCGGCAACGCCGGATCCCATTGCGCAGGCTTATGGCATGTTGTCGGGTGAAAAGAGCCTCTCAACTGCGCTGTTGAAAGAGCATGAAAAGGAGATGATCCGTGAAGAGAAGCGGTTGCTCACTTGGCGGTAGGTATGTGCTGGACTCTTTTGCGCTACTGGCATTCCTGCAGGGCGAAATCGGCGCCCCGCTGGTCAGGGACGTGCTTGAGTATGGCCAGACGGACAAAGGCCTGCTGTTTTTATCAGTGATTAATCTGAGCGAGTGCCTCTACATCGTCGAGCGGAACAGGGGACGCGAAGCCGCGCGCAAGGTGATGGAAGCTATTCAGGAATGCCCGATACGCATTGAACCGGCCACAGAACGCCACGCATTGGTCGCCGCCCGCATCAAAGCCTCTCATCGCTTATCCCTTGCCGATGCGTACGCGGTCGCTTTGACACTGGAAAAAACCGCAACCGTCGTGACCGGAGATCCCGAGTTTAAAGCGTTGGAAGGCATTATACCTGTTCTATGGCTTCCCAAAGAAGATACGTGAACTTGGGGCGGGCTGCCTGCCGGGGGCGGAATGCGTCGGCAACAGCCGCTTATTACAATTCCTGGCCGAAGGCGGCGGGGCTGGGCTCGTTGCGAGCGGTGTCGAGCATATCCGTCTGCCGGGGCGCGGCGCTCCAGTGGTAGGGATAGAGATGCACATGGTATTCCGCGTCTTTGACAACAAGCATCGAAGTTGAATAAGGGATCTCTTTTTTCACGCCGTCCTGATCGGGCGAGGCCACGAAGAGCTGCAGTTCGAGGTCGCTCGCAAAGCCGAGGAGCTGATCGCGGCGTCCCGCGTCGATGCCGTAAAAGGCCTCGTCGAAGATCAGCACCGGCAGGCGGATTTTCTCCTTGTCGTAGAGGAAGTGGGCGATGGTCAGGATCAGCAGATAGTTCGGCACGGCCTGCTCGCCGCCGGAACCGATGCTCTTGACTTTGCGGTCCATGACGATCCCGTCCGCGCCAGCCGTGAGCACCTTCAGCTCGTAACGGAACCAGTTGCGGTAGTCCAGAATCGGCGGTATCTCGCCGATCTCTGTGTTTTTGATCTCCTCGGCGTGATCCTCGATGAAGGCGCGCAGATCAGACTCGGTCTTTTCCGGATCGAGCGAGCGGTAGCGCGTCACCAGATCATAAATCCTGCGGCAGTTTTCGAGCGGCGTTATGGAGAAGGCATAGCGGTTGCTGCCGAAAGCGCGCTCCTTGAGCAGGCGGCCGATGCGCCGCGACATCTCGTTGAGGCGCAGGACGCTGGTCTGCAGTTTGCTGACCAGGTTGTCCATCACGAGCTGGCGGAAAAGTTTGATCGTCTGCTCGCTGATCAGATCTTCCTGTTCGCGCAGCTCGGCAGTGGCGCCCTCCAGCACGTCCGCGACGGTGCGGCCGCGCCGGTCGGCGAGCAGGTTTTGCGTTTCGTCGTAAACGAATCCGAAAGCCAGCCCTTCCGACAGGACCACGCGGTTGCGGATGGTTTCGGCCGTTACGGCGGCGGCCTGCGCTGCCGCTGCGGCGCGCGCGGTCAACGTGTCCCGGCTGTCGGCGCCGCCGCCGCAGCGTCCGCGCACGAACTCGTCGAGCGGCCCGTCGGGCAGCACCAGCGCGAGCAGGCGCTCCTGCGCCGTGTCGCGCTCCGACCGCATGGCGGCCAGTTGCGCCATGCTTTGCTCGCAAAGCGCCTTTATGCCCCTGACGGTTTGTTCGACGCGTCCGGACTCGAGGATGCTGGATTTTTGTTCGGCGCAAGCTTTCTGCCACTTGCGTTCGACTTCGCGGATGCGCTCCTCCAAACCTTCCAGCCCGGACTTTTTCATGGAAACGAGGATGTCCTCGTGCCGGGCGGCTGCCTGCTGGCGCAGCTCTTCGTGGTACTGGCACTCGGCGCGCGCGTTCTCGTGGTCATTGCCGGCGAGCGCGAGACGGTTGACGCACAGCGCCACGGCGTCGCGCTGGCGCGCGAGGTCTTCGCCGATCTCGTTGAGCAGCGCCTTGAAGCGCGTGACGGCGGCGCGGCGCCCGTCGAGGTCATCGCGCGCGGCGGCGGACTCTTTGCGCTCTTTCTCGGCGGCGAGGCGTTTCTTCTCCAGCTCGCGCAGTTCGCGCTCCAGTTCGCGGCGGCGCATCTCTTCGCCGAGCAGGCGCGGCGGCGCGTCGGTTAGGGGCTGCTCGCGCAGGCGGAAGTGCAGGATATGCAGGTCTAGAAACTTGCCGGTATGCGGGCCGTGTTTGGCGGCTAGCTGATGGTGGAGGGCGAGGAT
>JAQWAM010000423.1 GCA_028707675.1 Kiritimatiellia bacterium
CCAGGTGGAAGTCAGCTCGCTGTTGTCGCTGCCGTTGTAGCCGAAGTTCGGCGCTTCCGTGTACGAGACGTTGGCGAAGAAAACCAGCCAGTCGGACGGCAGGAACGAGATGCCGCCGCGCGGGCAGAAGGTGTCGCCGGAGTTGCCTTGGTCGCTTTCGTGGCGGTCGAAACGGCCGCCGCCCAGCAGACGCAATTTCCACCAGGAGAGATAGTCCTGCGCGAGGAAGCCGTATTTGTCCAGTTCGGTGTGCTGGTAATCGGCCGCGACCCAGTTGTGCGCCGCGTCGGGACGCGTCACGGATTCAAAATAACTGCGGCCTTTGGAGGTCTTGCGCGAGAAATCGCCCTGAAACACGGTTTGGTGCCCGACCGGACCGGTGTCGAAGGTCGCCGTGGCGCGCTGGTAGGCGTTGTAGCGGCGGTGCAGCATGTCGCCCTCCTGGTGGTCGTAGGGCTTGGCGAGCGGCAGGGGCAGCAGCGCGCCGGTGTTGGCGTTCGCGAACGCGGCGGGGCCGAGATGCTCGAACTCGATATCGGCCTGGGCCACGCCGGCGCCGCCGCGCAAGGACCAGACGCGCGAGGCGTCCCATTCCACATAGGCGTCGAGGGTGTGGCCGATATAGGTGTCGCGCATGTGCGGCAGCGCGGGGTTGGAGTCCCAGTCATATCCGCCATAGGGTTTGCCCTTGTAGACAGGTATGCCCTGATAGGCGGGCTGCTCGGTGTACTGGATCGACAGATTGACACCGACGCGCAGATCCTCGCGCGACGCCATCAGCACGGAAGGCGCGAGATAGTAAGATTCGCGCCAGTCATAGCCGCTGGAGAGCCAGAAAGGGCGGCCGTACTCGACATTGCCGGGCAGTCGCGCGGTCAGTCGGTCTTCCGTCACGCGCTCGTTGACGTCGAACGTGAGCCGGTAGCGCTGGCTTTGCTCGCCGAGGGATGCGCGGGTTTTCAGGTGGAGGAAATCCTGATCTTCGCGCGGCTGTTTCATGACCAGATTGATTGATCCGCCCGCGCCGTAGGGGCCGAGCGCGGAGCTGGCGCCGCCGACGGTCGAGCCGACCGGGCCTTTGACGATCTCAATGCGCTCGAACGCCGAGGGATCCATGAATATCCCCATGGGCCCGGCCAGACCGAGGGTGCCGTTGAGCGTGACATCGCTGCCGGACATGCCCCGCAGGGTGTACTGTCCGGAAGTGCGGTCGACCATGGATTTGCCGCCGGTGTAGACGCCGGCCTGATGACGCAGCATGTCGTGCAGGTCCACCGGGTTCATCTCGCTGATAAAATCTTCGGTCAGCACGTCCACGGTCTGCGGCAGCTCTTCCGGTTTCGCGTCCGCGAAGGTGGCGGTCGAGACGGTTTCGGCGCGGTATTTCGAGATCGGGGTGCCTTCCACGACGACCACGATGCCGGGTTCTTCCGGCAAGCAGTTGGTCTGCGGCAGTCCGGTCATGGCGTACAAAAGAAATGCCGGCGTCAATAATACAGTCCGCATCACAAAAAGGGCATTCGTCATGTTTTGCCGCTCCGTCATTTTATGTTCAAACGCCGGGTATCCGTAGACGGTTCACGGGCGCGGGAAAAGCGCGGCGGGGTTTTTCAGAGCCAGGCGCAGGAGAGCGCGCAGATCCCGTAGAGGCAGGCGGTCTCGGCGCGCAGCACATGCGGGCCTAGGCTGACGGGGATCGCACCCGCGCCCAGCAGATTCTGCAGCTCGGCTGGGGTGAAGTCCCCTTCGGGACCAACAAACCAGCCAGCCCGGGAAGGCGGCGCGGCATGGTCTGCCAGCGCTTTGCGCAGCGGGATCGCGTCAGGCGTCAATGCGGCCACGAACACCGGCGCGGTCTCTTTGACCAGACGCAGGCTTTCCGCGAACGTCTCCGGCGCGAGCACTTCCGGCAGCCAGACGGCTTGGCACTGGCGGGCGGCCTCTTCGGCCAAGCGGGCCCAGCGGACGGCTTTGGCGGCGCCTTCCCCGGCGTCTAACCGCACGACAGTGCGCTCGGAGATCACCGGCACGACGCGTGCGGCGCCGAGCTCAACAGCTTTCTCGACAGTCCAGTCCATGCGCCCGCCTTTGCTGACGCACGCGAAGAGGGTGAGACGGCATGACGGGCACGGCCATGTGCGGACGGGTTCGATGGCCGAGAAGGTGAGGCCGTCTTTGGCGAGCGCGGTAACAGCGGCGATGCGGGTGCGGCCTTGCCCGTCGAAAAGCGTAACTCGCGCTCCGGGCTTGATCCGCAGCACGGTTTTCAGATGACGCGCCTCGTCGCGACCGAGTGTGCAGGTCTCGGCCAGCAACTGTTCGGTTGTGACGAGGCAGCGATGCATGAATTTTATCCGCCTGTGTGTTTACGCAAGGAGTCGCGCCTGGCGTAAAAAACATCTACAGCCTTGGCGCGCTTGGCCGCTTCGGGGTAATTGGAGCTTGAAGTGAGGCTTTCGAAATCCTCCAGAGCCCGTTTCTGTTTGGATGAGAGGTTCGCGGGAACTTCGATTTCCACCCGGACGTGGAGGTCGCCGCAACCGCCGTTCAGGTTGGGCATGCCCTTGCCGCGCAGCCGGAAGATTTTACCGTTAGGGGTGCCGGCCGGGAGCTTGATGCGGGCGTGGCCGTCAGGTGTGGGGATATCGATGTCACCTCCCAAAGCCGCGCGCGCGGGCGAGACGTGCACGACGCAGGCGAGATCGTCATCCTCGCGCTGGAAGATTTCATGCGCGCGCACATGCAGGACAACATAGA
>JAQWAM010000424.1 GCA_028707675.1 Kiritimatiellia bacterium
GTCCACATAACAACGGATCATCAGGTTCGCGTTTACCGACGGATGCCCGGGGTGGAACACGCCCTCCGCTTGGCGCACGACCACACCCGCCGGCGGCGGCGAGATGCGGATGTTGTCGATAGCGGCGTAATTTGAATCGTACCCCCCCCCATCCGCCACGTCTAAACGCCGCATCCTTAGCTTTGCGGGAGAATAGTAGTTGAGCCGATTCACATAACGCAGGAAATCATGGGAGCCTGCGTCCGATGAAAGTGACTGCGCGTTCAAATAAATGTTTGTGACGGTCTGCCAGTCAAAAGAAAGGCTTTCAGTTTCAGCGGCCAAAATGATATTAGTTTGGCAGTATTTTATAATGTCAAACATGTTGGTCGCAATTTCCAAGGCCACGGTAACAGGTGCAATACAATTGATCGCTTCAAAATAAATTGTCCCTATGCCATCGGCAAAAAAAGAAGAGTATAGGCAAGCATTAGTAGTGTTCGCCATCGCCGCTTGACAATTATATACATTGACTGGCGGAATCTCGCGTCCGTGATTGATAGGTGTCCCTGTCCGACAATCGTAAAAACTCCAGCCAAAGACATTGGTGTGGATTGTTCCATCTCTTAACCACTTGTTTACAATGCCCGTCGGTCTGGCCAATCCTTCGTGAGTCCAGACCGTAGTATCATCATAATCGTCGAAAAGCACTATCCGGTCGGGCGTCAAGGTATCAGTCGGCCAAGCCAGCCCGTAAAAACAAGCCAGCGCAACCGCGGTCATCACAAACACTTTGCCGAACCATTTCATCTGACACTCCCGACCAAACAGAACCCGATAATAGCACAGCGCGGCGCTTAAAGCCAGAGCGCGCAAAACCTCACTTCATTTTGCTCCTGAGTTCCCGCGTGATCTCGTCGCCGTTACAAAGCAGCCGCGTCAGTTCCTTGATGTCGCCGTCGGACGCGCCGCGCGGCTCGATCAGCACGTCCACATGGCCGTCAGCGAACGCCACATGCGCGGCATAGCGCTTGCCGCCGCCCTCGCCGCCGCGCGAACCGCTGATCTCATGATTGAACCCGATCATCTCCTCGATGGAGTTGTTAGCTGTGTAATCCCTTATCTTGGTTTCCAGCACACTGTCCGCGCCGCGTTCCGAAACGTCAATCTTCCTTGCGGGCAGCTCCGCGAACATCAGCAGGTTGCCCGCGCTGCCGCGGGCGGAAAGCGTCGCAGCCTCGCGGTTGGCGCTGTCGCTGTGCCGCGAGCACAAGCCGTTGCCGGCGTCGGCGTAGCCGAAATAACCGTTCATGACATATGAGCGCAATGCCTTGAGGCTGTTGTCCCGTCGCGCGTAAGTCCGAAACACGTCGCAGCAATATGTCGAAAGGTCTTTGCCGACGTAACTCCACAGCGAGCCTTTGGTGATAGAATCATACGCAAGGCTTTGCGACGCGTTTTCGCTTTGGGCGGCATAAAACTTGGAAACGCTCATGCCGCCTGCCTGCGGTGTCGTGTTCGGCCAGCTCCCAGACCCTGTCCACGCCACCCACGCGCTCTCCTTGTTGTCATGGTTAAGATCATACCGAAGTTGCCCCGTATCCGCAGAGAAAATCTCGGCATATTCAAACGAGCCGGCGGTCGGCACATGCCCCCTGTCGATGCCGAAATTTATTGCCGCCTGCGCCAGATTGCGCATGTTCGCCTTGCAGCGCATGGACTGGCCGATGGCCCGAGCCTTGGTGACCTGCGTGGTCAGCGCCGCCGCCAGAATCCCGAGAATGGCCATCACCACCAGCAGCTCAACCAACGTAAACCCTCTTTTACCGCTCAACAGCATAACACTCCTAATACACGTTTGATCTTTTCTATTGTCTCCATTATCACTGTCGCTGGCAAGGGTTTTTACCTGCCGAGCCGATCTCTTACCCGGGTGTGGCGTCAAAAACCGCAAAACCTCTGTCCGCGTATTGACAATCCGGCGCGTTTTTAATAAATTAAGCGCGTTTTTCAGCCGGGGGATTAGCTCAGTTGGTTAGAGCACTTGCTTGACATGCAAGGGGTCGGTGGTTCGAGTCCACTATCTCCCACCAGCTTTCACCTCCGTTTACGGCTTGCGGGGTGTCACGGTCCGGTTTCGCGGCTACGTGCGCTGCGGCTTCACTCGGGGCCCCAGCCGCCGCCTTTGTCCGCCGCCTTATCCCTGAACTTTTTTCGGAACCCGACAAGCCATGAATATCATTGAAGAGATCAGAAAACTGCAAAAAGAACGCGACGCGGTGATCCTCGCGCACAATTACCAGCCGGGCGAGGTCCAGGACATCGCGGACTTCACAGGCGACTCGCTTGAACTCGCCCGCAAAGCCACAGATATCCGCAGATCCGTCATTGTTTTCTGCGGCGTGCATTTCATGGCCGAAACCGCCGCCATCCTCAACCCTGACAAGACCGTGCTGCTGCCGGCCCCGGACGCGGGATGCCCTATGGCGGACATGATCACAGGCGTCCAGTTGCGCGATCTCAAGGCCAAACATCCGGACGCCAAGGTCCTGTGCTACGTTAACAGCACCGCCGAGGTCAAAGCCGAGAGCGACCTGTGTGTGACCTCAGCCAACGCCGTTGCTGTCGCGCAAAGCCTGCCGCCCGACCAGCAGATCATCTTCGTTCCCGACCGCCACCTCGGTTCTTACACTGCCGAGAAATTAGGGCGGGACTTCATCCTATGGCCGGGTTACTGCCCGACCCACGCGCGTATAACCGACAACCATGTC
>JAQWAM010000016.1 GCA_028707675.1 Kiritimatiellia bacterium
CTCGGGGCTGTGGGCCGGTTGGGGTTGAGCTGCCGATCCGCGCTGGTCATGACGTTGTATTTCACCGTGTCCCATCCGCCGCCGGCTTTAAGCTTGTCCTCGGTGCGGTTGCCGCCGGTGTCGTAGGTGATGTAGGTCAGGGCGCGGTAGGGGTTGCCCGAGTCGTCGAATCCCTTGCCTGATAACGTGAAGAATTTCAACGTCGAGGACGAGAACTGCTGCGAGCGGCCGCCGGTCAGCGCCGGCGGCAGGTCGCGCGCGTCGATGGCGGCGGAGAGGTCGCGCTGGATGGCGCCGAAGAAGCCGCGCACCTGCATGAAGGTGTCGGCGCGCTGCACGCCGGTGCGCCAGGCCAGGCCGGTGGACTGGAAGAGCATGCCCAGCATCATCACGATCACGGTCAGGATGGTGGAGGCCACCAGCACCTCGATCATCGAGAAGCCGCGGCGGTCTGTTTTCCTTGTTTTCAGCATTTTCACACTCGCTCCGCTATCAAAATTAAATGTCCGGTCACAACGCGGGGTTGCCCTGGAACATGACCTCCGCGTAATAGGTCTGCACGATCTGGTCTTTGCCCTGCAGCTCGCGCACGAACTCCACCTGCAGGCCGATGATCCTGCCGGAGGCGTTCGGCGTCCGGTGGCAGTATATCCTGTGGTTGAGGTGCGGATTCTTGGCGTCAGTCTCGGGCGGCAGATCCAGCGACAAGCCGGACGCCAGATTGCCGCTATAACTTTTCCACTCGTATTTCTGGGCATCCAGACTTTTTTCGTAGACCGGCACATTCTTCCATGCCGACCACTTCACGTCCGGGCGCGATAGCGCGGCCGTGAGCCGGTTGAGTACGCGGTCGGCCAGCATGGACTGTTGCAGATCGTCCTGTCCCTGCCTGCTCTCGCGCATGCCGAGCGGGTAGAGCACCACCATGCTCAAGACGCCGACCGCCATGACGAATACCGCCATGTTGACCTCGATCAGCGAGAAACCTGATATTTCGGGGTGTCTTTTCATGGTTTCACTTCCACTGTTCCGAGTACTTGATGGTGCCGTCGTTGCGGCTGACCGAGATCGACAACCCCCTTTTGGGCGGGTTTTTTTCGACAAGCCTGACAGTCTCGGCTTGTTCCGCGCTGCCGTCCGGCCGGAAGGTGATGCAGATGGCGGGGCGGTCGACGCGCTCGTCAAGGTCGTCGAAAAGGATACCGCGCGGCAGGGAGTTGACCGGCACCGCCTCGATGCCGTAGGAGTGGCCGACGCGCCAGCCGCCCGGCGGCTCGTTGGCCGGGCGGCGCTGGGACGTCACCTGCTGGTTCTTCGTGAAGACATACACCGGCAGATCGTATGGTTTCGGCGTCAGGTTACGCGCCAGGTCGTAAGCCGAATCGCGTCCCGTGACCAGCCCGTACTTCTCCTCAACCCAAGGCTTCACTTCCCACCAGCCGCCCACTGTCATATTGTAAAGCCGCATACTGAGCATCTCGCCCATGCTGCCGGACATGGCCTGGCCGCCCAGATCGAAGAACTTGCCCAGGGTCTCGAACTCGTCGATCAGGCGGTCGCCGCTGATGTTGGAGATTGTGCCGATCTCCTTGCACACGACATAAGACGGCACGACAGCGGCGCTTCCCTGCTCGTCGTCGCCGGTGTTTTCGTTGTATAGCATGACGCTGATGCGGGCGCCCTCCAGACAGGCGCGCTGACGTGCCAGCACCAGGGTGTTGACCAGGTGCTTGACCGCGCTGCGCCGCGCCATGCCGCGCACCGCGCTGAAATACCCGGTCACCGCGACCGTGGAGAGCATGGCCATGATCGACATCACGGCCAGCAGCTCCAGCAGCGAGAAGCCGGAGCGCCGGCGGTCCGCTTTATGTGCTTCTTTCATCATCGTTTAACTCTCACGTCGGCTCACTTGCCTTTCCACTTGGGGCACTTGAACGAATCCGGCTTCCCGTACATGGAGGTGCCCGGGCGGTGCGTACGGCCGTTTAAAGAATCCGTGCAATGGACCTTGACGGAATCGCTGCGCGCGTTGTACTCCACGCAGAAATAGCGGAAAGTGCCCGTCTCGACGGGATCCGGATATCCGACCGGCAGGTCGAAGCGGCCCTCCAGCAGGGCGTCGCGCATCTGTTTGTGCCGCTGCACGAACAGGGCCGAGGGGTCGAAGTACATGACGCGGTCAGTGGCCATCTTACGCAGCATTTCCTCGAAGACCTTGTAGTTGTCCTCGCCGTGCGCCCAGTAGCGCGGCACGCGTTTGAAAAGCTCGTTCGCGTATTTGTCATTGCGGTCAAGGGTTTCTGCCCTGAGGTCGGAGATCTTGAACGGCCACTCGTTTTCCTGGGTGCGGTAGGCCACCAGCCCGTTCTCTAGCACTCGCACCATCACCTGCACGCGGCGCCTGCGGCTCTGGCGCACGGATTTGATGGCCGCGCCCGTGACCAGCGTGGCGATCACCGCCATGATCGAGATGACCACCAGCAGTTCGATGATCGTGAAGGCGGCGCGCCGGCGGAATGATTTTTTTTCTTCAGCTTTTTTCATGACAAATCCTTCAGCTTTTTTTCGACAGGTATCGGCGAAGGTAGGGCGGTTTCCACGAAACCGCCGCGGACGCCTCGGGGGAGGCGTCCCTACCGTGACAGGCGACCCGCGCCTACTCTTAACTCTTCACTCTTCACTATTCACTATTCACTATTCACTATTCACTATTCACTACTTCAGGGATTTCTTATGGTCCCAGCTCAGCCGGTCGTCGCCGCCGGGGTAGCGGCCGCCCGAAAGAAAGTCGTCGCGGCCGTCCGGCCCGCGCGACCACACCAGCACATTGGCCCGCACCCTCGCCCCGCCGGGGATCCCCGGCCAGTCCTGGCTGTCCACATAGCCGTCGTAGTTCTTGTCCAAGCGGAATTGGAGGCGGTGCTCGGCCAGGGCGCCGCCGCTCTCCACCCGGGTTTCCGCAGTGGCCGTGTTAATGGTCCTTTTCAGCGCGGCCCGGCCCCACGGATCCAGCATCCCGAACTTGTCGAGGCTGTCCTGGTTGATCACGCGGGCGGTCGCATCTTTATAAGTGGTCACGTCCAGAAGACCCTTACGTTGAAATTCCCGGCAGACATCGGGATCCATCTCGGTCTTGTCACTCCACTCGTACGGCCACGCGCGCTCGGTCTGCAGATAGACGTTGAAAGCCGTGGCGACCTCCTTGACCTGCCGCGCGGCCTGCGACTGCCAGGCGGCCCGCTTGACATGCGTGAAGGAGGTCGCCAGCGTGGCGGCCAGAATGCCGATCATGCCGATCACCACCAGCATCTCGATCAGCGTGAAGCCCGCGCGCCGGCGGCTCAGCCATTTTTTTTCTTCAGCTTTTTTCATGACAAATCCTTCAGCTTTTTTTCGACGGGCGGGCGCTGGCAGGGCGGTTTCCCCGAAACCGCCGCGGACGCCTCGGGGAAGCGTCCCTACCGTGACTGGCGACCCGCGACCGGCGACTGGCGGAAACAACGTAGGACAGGCGTCCCCGCCTGTCATCAGCGGACGGCGCGAGCCGCCGGCGCCAGCGAAAGGACCCAAGACCCAGGACTCCGGACCCAGGAACTGCCTGCCACCTCAAAATCCTCTGTGCCTCTGTGTCTCTGTGGTTAACCCTCCCGATCCATGCCCTCAACTTACAATTCACCACTTACAACTTACAGTGCTTGCCCGCGGCAAGCACTCCCCGCCGTCACCCGTCACCGGTCGAAAAGCACGATGTCGTCCTTGGTCCAAGACTCGGCCTTTTTGCGGTCGGCCGAGTTGCGCGGCGTGGCCCAAGGCGGGAAGGTCACCCCGTCTTCGCCCGCCGACCAGATGCGGTAGCTCTGGTAGGGCGGCGCGGAATGGTAGAAGAAGTCGCGGTACCAGCCGTCATAGGCCCGTCCGCGCAGTAGCACATGGTCTTGCCCGGTCGAAGGGTTGCGGACGATCTGGAAATGCATCATACCCTCGGTGCCGCCGCCGGTCTGCACACCCATGACCGTGCCCACGCCCTCGAGGGGCAGGTTCTCGAAATTCGGCAGCCAGCGGGCAGTGACGAGCTGCTCGCGCTCGGAGATCTCCTTGAGCGTGCCGGGGTTGTGCTCGCGCCACTGGCGCGAGCTGGTGAAACTGGGATCCGGCGAGTTATTGCCGTCCAGCGTCCCGTCGTCTTTGCCGCCCATCAGCGTGAAGCGCGGCAGCAGGAACGAGAGCAATCCGAAGCGGAAGGCGCGGATGCCGGTCGATGAGTCCCACCGCGTGTCGGGATGATTCTGCACTGTCCCGGCCAGGGCGTCGTTGACACTCACGGCCTTATCCTTCTGGAACATCCGGTTGATGCCCGCGTCCCATTTCCGGGGCGTGGGGTAGAGATATTCGGCGGGCTGGCAGCGCGCCGCGCGGACGGCGTTTTCGGCGGTCAGCTCGGTCACGCTTATGGGAGCCGAATAATCTTGGTAGGGGTCACCCTGTTCGACGTAAGGATCGGGCACACCGTAGTACGCCACGGGCGGATATGTCCCGTACTCGGCATAGAAGGCCGAGATCGCGTTCTGGATCCGCTGCAGACGGGCTTTGGTCTGGGCCTCGCGGTTCTTCATGTCCACCGCCTTCATCAGCCGGAAGACCCCGGCGATCAGGATGGCGATGACCACCACCACCACCATCATCTCCACCAGCGTGAAGGCGGCGGCGCCGCGGCGCATCCTGATTTTTTTCGCAAACTTTTTCATGCTAGCTCCTGAGGCTGGGGTTTTCCGACAGGCAATGGCAGGGCGGTTTCCCCGAAACCGCCGCGGACGCCTCGGGGATGCGTCCCTACCCCCGCGCGCTAAAAAACTCTGTGTCCTCTGTGTTCTCTGTGGTAAAACCTCCCGGTCCACGCCGCGGACGCCTCGGGGATGCGTCCCTACCGTGACAGGCCACCCGACCCAGGACCCAGGACCCAGGAACCGCCTGCCCTCTCAAAAACCCTTCGTGTCCTTCGTGCCTTCGTGGTGAAACCTCCGGTCCCTGCCGCCTCAAAAACCCTCCGCGTCTCCGCGTGAGAAATCTCCGAGCAATGCCAACTTTAGAACTTCTCCTCTGCCCATGCTTTTTTTTACTCTCGTCATTGCGAGCCTGTCCCCAGGCCGCAATAACCCTCTCCAATCAACTAATTAACTAACGCACTTCTCCTTACCCGGCCGAGCCGAGGGTGCCGATGATCTGGATCATGGGCATGAACATGGCGATCACGATCGTGCCGACGATCACGGCCAGGATGATGATCATCAAAGGCTCGATCACCGATGTCAGGCCCGCCACGGCGTTGTCGACCTCGTCGTCGTACGTCTCGGCGATGCGCGAGAGCATGTCCGGCAGGGCGCCGGTCTCCTCGCCGACCTCCACCATCGAGATCACCATCGGCGGGAAGACCTTGGCGGCCTCCAGCGGGGCGGTCATGCTCTCGCCCTCCTTGACCGCGTCATGCACCGACTGCATGGCCCGCGCGATGACCTCGTTGCCGGTGGTGTCGCGCACGATGTTCAGCGCCTGCAGCACCGGGACGCCGGAAGAAAGCAGCGTGCCCAGCGTACGGGTCATGCGCGCCACGGCCGTGCGCCGCACCAGCGAGCCGAACATGGGGGCATTGATCTTGGCGACGTCAAGGATGTAGCCGCCGGTCTTGGTTTTAGCGAATAGTTTGAACAGCACAACCATCGCCGCGATCGCGCCGACGACCACCAGGCCGTTGTTCATGACCATGTTGCTGGCGTCCATCACGAACTGCGTGATGGCGGGCAGCGGCTTGCCTTCAAGCAGGTCGTCAAAGATGTCCTTGAACTTGGGGATCACCGCCACCAGCAGGAAGCCGGTGATGCCGATGGCCGCCACGAGCACCACGATCGGGTAGACCATCGCGCCCTTGACCTTGTTCTTGATGCGCTCGGCCTTCTCGGCGAACTCCGCCAGGCGGTTGAGCACCACCTCCAGCACGCCGCCGGCCTCGCCGGCCCTGACCATGTTGATGTAGAGGTTGTTGAAGATCTTGGGGTAGTTCTGCAGCGACTCCGAGAAGGTGCTGCCGCTCTCGACCGAGTCGCACATGCCGGTGAGAGCCTCTTTCAGCGAAGCGTTTGGGGTCTGGCGCTGCAGCACGTGCAGGCCGCGCAGCAGCGGCAGGCCCGCGTCGACCAGGGTGGCGAGCTGGCGCGTCAGCGTGGTCAGGTCCTTCTGTTTGACCTTGGCCCGCAGGAAGCGCGGCAGCTTGATCTCGATCTTCATCTGGCCCACCGATTTTTTGGCGGCGGGTTTCTTGGCGGCGGCATTGGCGCCGCCGCCGGAGTCACCCCCGGCCGCGCCGATGGCGGTCGGGAAAAGGCCTTGGGAGCGCACCTTGGCCACGGCCTGCGCCTGATTGGGGGCCTCGATCGTGCCGCGGCTCTCCTTGCCGGCCGAATCCACTGCGATATACGCGAATTTGGGCATAAGACGACTCCGTTTGATCCGTGAGCGGATCGATCTCCGCTAATCTTTTGTTTGTCCCTTTAAAATAGCATACCGAGCCTGCGGCGGGCAATTCCAAAGTTGCGGAGTTGCGGGTGCGCTTGAATAAGTTGATTTCGATACCGATGCTCCGCAAGTCTGGCGAACGGATTTGGAGGCGGTGTAACTCCTGACTCCTAATCCCTAACTCGGGTGCGGCCCACAGCTCAAAGCTTCAGCAGAGCGCGGGCCTTCTCGTATACCGGCGTGATATCTATCTTGTTGTTGGCCCGGCCGAGTGCGCCGTCGAAAACATGCGCGGCTTGGACGCGTTCCAGATCGGCGATGAACCTGCCGAACTTCGACCCCTTTTTTTTGATGTTCATGAGTATTTCGACATGCGCCGCGCCGCGCGTGACGGCCTCGCTGATCATGCCGGTTGACTCGGCGGTCACGAAAACACGCTCGCAGAGCGAAACGAACGCCGGGATCGGGTTGAATTTTTCGCGGCTGTAGATCAGCTTGTAGTCAAAGGGATAGCTATCCGCCAGCGCCTCGATCGCAGGCGGTGTGCGGCGCGAGGTGGTCAGCCAATGCTCATGTCCGGGCGTCAGGGCGAAAATACGGTCTAGGTCGCGCCGCATCTCTTCGACGCGCATCGCGGCGATCGCGTTTGGCCCGCCGATGATTACGGCGACACCCGGCTTGGCGGGCGTGTGGCGCTGGCGGAAGGCGGCCACGCCTTCCGCATAGAAGGCCTCGTCCGGGGCGGACAGGTTCACCGGCACCGGTATGATGTTAGGATACGGCCGAGGGCGATCGAAGCTCGGCGCCAGGATGCAGTCGAAATTCATCTTTTTGTAGCCGCTGGGATAGAGGATCGCCACGACCGGTATGCCGCGGCGGCGCCCCGCGATCTTGCCGGGGTAGAACGCCGTCGAGCCCGCGCACACCACCGCGTCGTAATAACCTTCAGCGGTCTCGATCTTGAAAGGAAAGTCCACGACCAAACCCAGGCGGTCGATCAGATACGATAACGCCTTGTGAAAGCGGGTCGGATAGGACGCCAGCGCCAAATCGAAGCCGTAATCCAAAGCCCGGCAAAACGCTTTCGACTGGTTTTCGTGGCCCGCTTTGCCGTCAGTGACGATCAGCAGTTTCTTTTTGTTCATAACGCGATTCCAAATATAACCGCGACGCCGCGCCCGCGCCACTAAAAAATAGGTTTACCCCGCATCAGCTTTGCAGCGAACGCCATTCCGCTATCTCACGGCGACGCCGCGCCGCCCATTCCTCGGCGTCGGTAAGGGCGCACGAGACGGTGTCAGTGACTTTCGGCCGACCGCAAGCCGGGCAGCAGGCGCCTTGCGTCAAGGCCGCGCCGCAATGGGGACAGAGGTGTTCCAAAAGCTCGCCGCAGACCGCACAGGCGCGGGCATCGCGCGCACCGACAGGCTGCGGTGCCGGCCAGAACAGCAGGCGGCCGTCCATGCAGTAAGGCACATTCGAGAGACAGCGCGCGTTGGGACAGAAAGCTCGCCCCGGACGGTCACACGTAAACAACCCGCCAGCCGCCGACCCCGGCTCGACGCCTTCAGCCCCAAAAGGCACCCCCAGTATCTCGGCAAGCTTGCCGACGCTTTCAACCGATAGCTTGGAACTGTGCCCGGCCTCTAACATGCTGATGGCCGATTGCTTGCAGCCGACCTCCGCCGCCAGCGCGCTCTGCGTCATGCCCCTGTCGCGGCGCGCTTGCGCCAAACGGCGGCAAAAGTTTATGGAGAGATTCGCCATGAGAAACAGTATGCCCTGAACCGCAGGTTATCTACAAGCACAAGATATCAACATAATATCACCAAGGTTATACTGTTAAATACCAGCTAGTTATGACTTATTAACAGGGTTATTATCACCTGTTTATAACCATCCGCTGACCTGTGAACCTAAAAAGATCAGTTGATTTCGATACCGATGCTCCGCAAGTCTGGCGAACGGATTTGGAGTGCGGCGGCAAGCGGTATTCCGCGCGACGCCGCTTTGGCGCGGACAGGCCGGAAAACGGTGCCGCGACCCGCGCGCAGCGCGGCTCTTGTCACCGCACTCCAAGTTGCGTCTTGCACAAACAGGTGCGGCGCAGGTTTCGAAAAGAACCAATGTTTACGGGCCTTTGCCCGATTCATGCTCGTTCAACTGCCGCTTATAGGGTGAACGATGCAGTGGCATTTGAGCATTATGAATTAGGAGGCGCAATACCCTGCAGACGAAAAAATCATGCGCTTCGTTAAGCATCAGGATTGCAGCTTGGCTTTGAGGCCGGACATGCGGCGGGTGGGGGTGCGGACACACTTTTCGAAGATGTCACGCGCGGCCCAGACCGCGCAGCGGGTCCGCGCGCGGGTGACGCCGGTGTAAACCAGCTCGCGCGTCAGCACGGGGTTGTCCTGCGGCGGCAGGATCAGCAAAACCTCGCCGAAACCGGAGCCCTGCGCCTTGTGTACGGTCATGGCAAAGACCGGCGCGTGCCCGGGCAGCTCGGCGATGCCGAAAGAACGGTATGCGCCGGGCTTCTCCAAGTCAGGGAACCAAACCCGGACAGCGCCGCTTTTCGGGTCTTTAAGGCAGATCCCGATGTCGCCGTTGAACAGGCGCCGGGCGTAATCGTTGACCGTGACCATGATCGGGTAACCGTGGCCGTAGGTTTTGACGCCCAGCAGGTTCTGGACGCAATGGTTGACCGTGTCGACGCCGCACGGCCCGCAGCGCGTGGCGCAAAGGATGCGGAAGCTGTTGAAAAGCTCCAATGCCGCGGCGGCCGTTTCAGCTTGCAGATAGGCGCGGAAAGGGTGTCCCGACAAATATGCCGCCAAGGCCCGCGCGCAGGCATCGTTTGATGTCGGCGGCGGCGCCACGTCCAGCGCCGCGTCTGCAGATGACATGATTTCCCATGCCTCGACAGCGGCACCGCGGTTGACGGCGTCCTTGAGGCGGCCGATGCCGCTGTCGGCGGGAAAGCGGTGCGAACGGGTCAGGAGCGCCACGGGCGGCCGGTCCTGCCAGGCCTCGCACATCTCGACAAGGGCCGCGCCGGTCTCGACCGCGGCGAGCTGGTCTTTGTCGCCCAGCAGGATCAGCCGGCATCCTTGCGGTATGGCGTCGAGCAGCTTGACCAGCAGCGGCAGGTCAACCATCGAGACCTCGTCGACGACCAGCGTGTCGGCCAATAACGGGTTGTCCCGGTTGTGGCCGCACGCGCCGGTGACGGGGTTTATCCTGAGCAGGCGGTGGATCGTCAGGGGTGAGAGTTGCTCCAGACTGGCCCGCGCAGGGTCAGCGGCGGCGAGCGTCAGGTTGTTTTTGACCTCGCCGTCCAGAGCCTCTTTCAGCCGCGCCTGGGCTTTGCCGGTCGGCGCGCACAGGCAGACGTTTTGGCGCGGGTCTTTTTGGAGCAGCAGCGCCAGCACGACTCCCACAATGGTGGTCTTGCCTGTGCCGGGGCTGCCGGTGATCACGCAGAATTTCCCTGAAACCGCTTGCCGGATCGCTGCGATCTGGTCGGTGTCGAGTTCCAGCCGCGTCAGGGCGCGTATCACGGAATCTTCCGGGGCGGCGGCAGGTTCCGCGCGGGCGCGCGACCGCAGGTCGGCAGCGCAAAGGTTTTCGCAAACCCAATACCTTTGCAGGTAAAGCCGGTTATCCTCGAGGATCAGGGGTTTGTAACTTTCGCCGGCGCCGTCCGCGACCGCGAACGAACACGCCGCGCTCTTCAGAAGTACGGCCAGATCAGCGGGGATGGCAAGTTCTGTATCCACTTCGCCATAAAGGTTGTCGCGTGACAATAGCGGTTCGATTTTCAGGTCAGGTGTCAGTGTCAGGCACACGTGCTTGTGTACGATGGTGTTCTGCGCGGTCAGCGCGGCTGCCAGGAAAAGGTGGTCCGGCATGCTGGCGGGACCGCCCGGGGCCAATTTAGACACGGTCTCGGCAAAGTGCCAGGCAAAGGGTTCGATCAAGCCTTGGTCATGCAGCGATTTCAAAAATGTGCGGCAGGTTTGCGGCATAGCGTTTCATTTCCAGCAGGCGTTCAAGGATCGCTTCGTCCGGCAGCTCCGAGGGCCAGCCGTAGGCGGCGGCCGCGTCGAGACGGGCGTGGCAGTCGGCCCCGCCGTGCTTGGCCGCCCCTTTCTCGAAGCAGAACATCTCGCCGGTCGGGTCGGCGGCGGCGGGCGTCGGGTGGTCAAACACGGCGCACAGGTCAAGAAAGTGCTCCTGCGCGGCGGAACGCTCCTTCAGTTCCACCTTGCGCCACTTTATGATGAAATCTTGTACCGTCATTGGGGGCGGAATCCTATGGCTTTACCTTCATGCCTGCATTGGCGGCAAGAGTTTTCTGGCGGTCGTCAAAGGTGCCGTTCCAAAGTCATGCCGCACTCACCTGATAGTGGCTTTTTCCGTATGTCACATTATGTGACACCTCGGTTAAGAAAGTCAAGCTGGCCACAAGCAACTTTGGTAAGTTCGGTTCGATTCAACTTTGTTGACGCGCATAAGTTCAAATGATGAGTAAACCGTAAACCGACACAATTAAAATCAGGCACCCCGCGAGAATCTGTGGGCAGGTAAAACTTCTTGTCCAAACTGATCAGTCCCGTTTGCGGAGATTTCGCGTGAGTTTGTTGCTTAAAACAGCCCAATGGATCTCGTATCGGGATTGCCCGGGCTGTGCAGACCGGCTAAGCGGGTGGACTAAGCGTAACCAACTAAGACAGAGACTAAGAGAGCTATGAAGTGAGCGATTGTTTTAACGCGAAAGCCGCAAAGATTGCGCGGCTATCTCGTCTGCCTCGCGCACGAATCCACCTTCGCTAAAGCTACGGCGGACAGGTACATGCGCGGCAGAACGGATAGCCGCGCGGCATGA
>JAQWAM010000425.1 GCA_028707675.1 Kiritimatiellia bacterium
GCGCGGGATCGGTTGCCTGTGCGTGCGGCCCACTGATGCGGCGCTCGCGGCGGCGTTGCTCAAAGATTCCGGCACGACGGTCGCCGTCGTCGTGGGTTTCCCGCACGGCGCCAGCCGGTCCGAAGTCAAGGCGCTCGAAGCCCGTCTGGCCATCGACGACGGCGCGGACGAGCTGGACATGGTGATGAACATCGGCAAGTTTTTTTCCGGCGACTATGATTTCGTGCGGAGCGACATCGCGGCGGTGGTGGCAGAAGCCAAGCCGCGCGGGGTGTTGGTCAAAGTGATTCTGGAGACCGCGCTGCTGACGCTCGATCAGGTGGCCCGGGCCTGTGGGCTGGCCATTGAGGCCGGCGCGGATTTTGTCAAGACATCCACCGGGTTCAACGGAGAGGGCGCCACGCCTGCGGCGGTGGAGGTGATGCTCAATAGCTGCGAGGGGCGCGCCCGGGTAAAGCCGGCTGGCGGCATCCGCGACTGGGATACCGCCGTGATGTTCGTGAAGATGGGAGCTGACCGTCTGGGAGTGGGCGCGGCAGACCAGATTTTGGACGGCGCATGATGTAGCGCATTATGGCATTACTTGATTGTTCTGGTATCCGCGTTATTTACGAAGCCCCGCCAGCGTGTAATCCCACGCCTTAAAGCCCAGCGTGAACGCGGGCGAAGCGGGCTTAATGCGGAAGTCGCACACTTCAGCGTTTTCGAAGAGCGGGTCAGCATACTTGCCGCCGACTTCCTTGCCGCATGCCTGCCACGCTTCCCACGAGAGGCCATCGAGCTCCGGCTTGCCCGCGTAATCGTACCACAGATTACCGGCCCAGATGCCGCCCACACCGCGCGGGCCGCGTCCGACGAGCGGGCCTTCGCGCACCACGACAATGTTGTTGATGAAATGCAGCGTACACGGGATGTCCTGCACCACCTGTCGCGCCGTTCTTACCGCACCGAGTTTCCGGTTCCATGCGAACACGTTGTTACGGATGATGCAGCCCGCGCCATAGTGCTGGTGGAAACCGCCGTCCGTTGTGTTCCAGCACAGGTTGCGCTCCATCACGATGCCCTCGGATCCCTCGTCCGTGTACAGCGCCCACCCGCCGTAAGAATAGGCCCACACGTCATGGACCACATTGTCGTGCACCGTCGTGCCGAAACTCGTGCCGAGCGTGTAGACGCCGCCCATGTCGCTCATGATGCCCTTGCCGAGGTCGTAGATTTTGTTAAACGCGACCTCGTTGCGCTGTGCCACACTGCCTTGGAAACCCCAGGTCCACCCGACGGAAACGCCCGTATAATAGAAATCGTGGATCTCGCAATGCGTCACCTTTGAGTCCGACACATGCGTTAGTGCCACGCCCGTTCCTTCCGGATTGAACAGACCGCCCTTGCGGATCACGCAGTTGTCGATCAAATTGAACGCGGTAGAGCGTGGGGCAAGAGTCTTTATCACCCGGCGTTTGAGGATTTCACCCTTTGCGACGTGTCCGCCGGAGGCTCCCATCCAGATGCCGCCAGCCCCTAAATCCTCAATCGTGCAGTTTGAGATTCGGTTGGATACGCATCCGTCGTTGAACCGGAACGCGTAGTTGCCCGTGTGCGCGATCGCGCACTGGTCCCACGAAAGACGGTGAGCGCCCTCGGCAGTCACAAGGCCGTCCGATCCGCTGGCCGCCTGATGTTGCCAGCTTTCCGTAGGGCCGTTCACGGCAAGCCCCGCCGTTGGCCGGACATCGCTGTACGCGAAAGTCAGATTGCGAAACGCGATGTCATGCACAAATTCGCTCTTGTCCGGATTGCCCTTAAACGCAAGCAACTGACTCAACTTGGCGCTCGGCGCAACCACAACGGCTGCCGCAATGGATTCCCCCTTCAGCGGACGGTAGCGCACACGCCCAGCCCGTGAGTCGTAGAACCACTCGCCCGGCGCGTCGAACGCGCTCCGCACGTTCTCGAAGGAGACGAGTGTCTCGCGCTCATTCCACTTCCCCCACCTGCTCCAATCCCGCGGCGACCAGGTCTCGACCGTCATCGTGGCGGGATCAAACTTGCGCAGAATGCGGCGGGCCGTGCTCCACTTGTGCACCACGCACATCTGGGCGTACGGAAGCTCGTCGACAGGAATCTTCCCGAGCGCTGCGGCGAAACTGTTAGTCAGCGTGACGCGTTCGACGTATGTTACCTTCCCCGCGGCATTTGTCACAGCGGTGATGCCCGGCTTCACGAGCGTGAAATAACTCGCAGTGCCCTGGCCGCCGTCCGGCAGGCGCGCCCGGTCCGCGCGACGCCCGTTGACCCAAAGCTGCTCGAAATAGGCCGGCTTTCCGTCAGGCGCTGTCGGAATCGGCGCTGACCACGTACCGTCCGCCTCGACGATCCAACCCTTGACCAAGCCGCCGCCGGAAATTGTCGCGCCCTCGCCCTCACCCACCCAGGTGACGGGGGCCTGCGGTGTGCCCGAATCGGCTGGGGTGAACGTGAGCGTCTCTGTGAGCGCGTAGATGCCGGGTTTCACAATCACCGACCATGCCTCTTGATTCCCTTTGGCTTTCTCCGCACGGATCCGCTCCAAAGCGGCGTTAGGTGTCATGCCGTCCGGCTCTACCACCACTTGGCCCGCATGAACCATGACCGCCAAGGTCAAGCACCCGTAAAATGCCGCACCATACGTTTTGTTTCCCATACCAAGCCTCCTCGCGTGTTGTGTCGCCACACAGGGCCGCGGCCCCTCGATCCAGTCACCCCGCGTTCC
>JAQWAM010000426.1 GCA_028707675.1 Kiritimatiellia bacterium
AACACCCCCTCACAACTCAAATCGTATATGTCCCTGACCATTTCTCTGGCTAACAGCCACGCTTCAATATCCTCAAACCGCTTTATCATCCAGCCACTATCACCTTTGAACCAGCGCCGTAAGGCGCGATTGAACCTTTGAACCAGCGCCGTAAGGCGCGATTGAACCTTAAACCGGCGCGGCCGCGCCGTTTTAATACCGGTAATGCTCGGGTTTGTAGGGGCCGGCCACCGGCACGCCGATGTAGTCGGCCTGCTCCTGGCTCATCGAGGTGAGTTTTGCCCCGAGCTGGCCGAGATGCAGGCGCGCGACCTCTTCATCGAGATCCTTGGGCAGGCGGTATACACCGATATCCAGCTTCTCGTTCCAGAGCTTCATCTGCGCCAGCGTCTGGTTGGTGAAACTGTTGGACATCACGAAGCTGGGATGCCCCGTGGCGCAGCGGAGATTGACCAGACGCCCCTCGGCCAGCAGGTATATGCAATGGCCGTCAGGAAAGATGTATTTGTCGACCTGCGGCTTGATGTTTACATGCCGTACACCCGGCCAGGCTTTCAGCTTGCTGACCTGTATCTCGTTATCGAAGTGACCGATGTTGCAGACGATCGCCTGGTCGCGCATCTTGGACATGTGCTCCGCGGTGATCACATTCAGGTTGCCGGTCGCGGTCACAAAGATGTTAGCGTGCGGCAGAGCCTCCTCGACGGTCGTGACCTTGTATCCCGCCATGCACGCCTGCAGCGCGCAGATGGGATCGACCTCGGAGACCCAGACCTGCGCCTTGTGCTCCTTCAAGGCTTCGGCCGAACCCTTGCCGACATCGCCGTAACCACACACAAAGGCAACTTTGCCGGCCACCATCACATCCATGGCGCGTTTGATGCCGTCAACCAGCGATTCGCGGCATCCGTAGATGTTGTCGAACTTGGACTTGGTCACGGAATCGTTGACGTTGATGGCGGGCGCCAGCAGCTTGCCTTCGGCTTCAAGCTGATACAAGCGGTGCACGCCGGTGGTGGTCTCCTCGGAAACCCCCTTCCATTCCTTGACCGCACGGCTGAACCAGCCGGGCTCTTCCCTCAAGACACGCTTGATCAAAGAGTTTATGACCATCAGTTCTTCGATATCGGTGGGCTCGTCCAGAAAGGCCGCGTCCTTTTCGGCCTGAAAGCCGCGGTGCAAAAGCAGCGTGGCGTCGCCGCCGTCGTCCAGAATCATTTGCGGGCCCGCGCCGTCCGGCCAGGTCATCGCCTGCTTGGTACACCACCAGTACTCTTCAAGCGTCTCCCCCTTCCAGGCGAAAACCGGAATGCCGCGCGCGGCGATCGCGGCGGCGGCGTGGTCCTGCGTGGAGAAGATGTTGCAGGATGCCCAGCGCACATCCGCGCCCAGCTCGACCAGCGTTTCGATAAGCACGGCGGTCTCTACCGTCATGTGCAGGCTGCCCATGATCCGCGCGCCCTTGAGAGGTTTCCGCGGCCCGTACTTGGCGCGCGTGGCCATCAGGCCCGGCATCTCTTTTTCCGCGATTTCAATCGCCCGCCGACCCCAGTCGGCAAGCTCGATGTCTTTGATTTTGTAGTTCATAAACTTAGACCTTCTTGTTCATTTTTCGCAAACCACGCAAAGGGCGCGTTCACTCTGATGACTCGCCCGCGAATACGCGGACGTCATACAGGTGAACGCGCTGCAGGAACTTCATTGTCTGCGCCCTTGAGTATTACCCGTTGAATACCGCGATCACCAAACCGGGTGTCCCCAAAATTAAAGATCAACCCCAAAGGAATATCCATTAATTTCTGGTAACTCAAGAGCTGGTGTCTATTCTCAGGCCGGATGCCAAGTTCAGAGACTTTAGATTCAATCAACAGGCACTCATTGACCATCAAGTCAAATCGCAAAGTCTCTTCAAAAAAAAAGCCTTTATACTCAATGTTTATACGTTTTTCCGTCTGTACACGATGTCCGTGCAAAATCAGTTCTCGAGCAAGACTTCGCGTGTAGATGGATTCCAACAGGCTTGGGCCAAAATGCCGGAAAACTTCGATTGCGGCTCCTATCACATCAGCCGTCAAAATGTTTGCCTGTGCATAAAGAGGGTGCATCTTCGGCCTTTCACCACCTCTGCGTGCTCAACCACCTTTTCGCATCGAAAAAGATGGTATGCCGTTCACGTATTCGTGAGCGAGGTATCCACGCTTTTTCGATTTTTTTTGCGGCCTTTGCGAAGAATACGATTACCTCAGCCCGGCGGCGGAGCGGAGGGCCGCGACGCGGTCGGTCTTCTCCCACGGGAAGCCGTCACGGCCGAAGTGCCCGTAGTTGGAGGTCTTGCGGTAGGACCAGCCCTTCGGTTTGGTGAGGCCGAGGTCCCGGATCAGCATGCCGGGGCGGAAATCGAAGATCTCATTCGCCATCAGGATCTTGGCGATTTTCTCATCGGCAATCCGGCCGGTGCCGTAGGTGCTGACATTGATGCTGAGCGGCTTGGCACGCCGATGGCGTAGGCGACCTGGATCTCGCATTTGGCGGCGAGGCCCGCGGCCACGATATTTTTCGCGGCGTAGCGGCAATAGTAGGCGGCCGAGCGGTCGACCTTCGAGGGGTCCTTGCCGGAGAAGGCGCCGCCGCCGTGCGAGCCGACGCCGCCGTAGGTGTCGACGATGATCTTGCGGCCGGTCACGCCGGAATCGCCGCAGGGGCCGCCGACCACGAAGCGGCCGGTGGGGTTGATGTAGAACTTG
>JAQWAM010000427.1 GCA_028707675.1 Kiritimatiellia bacterium
GAGGGATTTGAACCCCCGACATCCAGCTCCCAAAGCTGGCGCACTACCAGACTGTGCTACGCCCCGGTCTACATGTAAATGGCCGAAAGTCTAAAATATTATCGCCTGTCCCGCAACCGGAATCGTAAATAGCCTGTAAAAGCCAAAGGCAAGCCCCAGCGCCACCAAGCCGGCGGCCTTACGGGATCGCGTCAACAGCCGCCGTAACCGCAGCAGTGCGTTCGGCAAAGAAGGACTGGTCTCTTCCGTAAGTTGACGGGTCCAAAAGTTTTTCCAGTTCCGGCGTCATCGCGCCTGTGGCACGCAGGATGCGGATTTTTTCGCAGATCTCGAATCCGTCCCGCAACATCTCGTACCGCGTCGACAGACGGGGCCCGGGATAGATGAGGTACGTGTCACCGGGTGGCCAATGAATGAAGCTGCCGTCGAAGAGCGGATCGCGCGGCCAAGTGAATGCCGCCCAGCGCAGAATGCCGTCAAGTCCTGTGCCGGCGATATAGATGCCCTGCCAGACGCTCTCGCAGAGAGGACTCCGCAGAAACGTGTTCGGAAAACCCGGGCCGCAGCAGATGTAGTAGCTCGTCGTGTAGCCCTTCTGCCGACGTTCATGCGCCTCGGCGATGAATTCTGGCGTGACGTGTCCGAGCACTTCGGAGAAGTTCTCGACCTCCACCCCGTCGTATTCGCTAGGACGACGCTCCCCCGCCATCGCGACCTTGAGTCCGGGCGCTGCGGCACGGAGCAAATCCACGGCAGACTTCAACACCTCGGGCGCGCTCTCGTCAAGCGCCATGTACACGTCGCCTAGCCAGCCCTTCGCCTTCACATGCGATTCGAAGTCCTTCAGAAAGATGCGCCAGAACGCGCGCTGGTCATTGTAAGCGACCAGTTTCTCGCCGGTCTCCTCGTCGGTATGTCGCGACTTGAAGCCGGCGAGCGTGTAGCAGTGAATCTGCGGACCAAGGCCGCACCGCTTTGCGAACGCGACATACTGGTCGAAAATCGAGTAGTCGAAAACGAAGGATCCGTCGCGGCGACGGATCGCCTCCACCATCGAGCCGAAGCAATCGTAGTTGTTTCCTTGTCCCCATGCGTGGTGAACCACCGTCGCCGTGATCGTCTTCTGCCCGACCGCCGCAAGCGTCTTCAGGTATTCTTCCATAAGCGCGTAATGCAGTTTCGAGAACGGCTTGACCCCGTGGTAACGCGCGACCGCCCAGGGATGCTGCCAGAAATCGACAAAGGTCTTCCACTCGGAGGGTGGTGGCAACGTGCGTGACCCCACCTTGATTTCCAGCGGGAACTCAATTATATCCTTCGCGTTCGCTATCACGCGCAGGATGCCGCGGTAGGTTCCAGGCGCGGCATTCGCCGACACATGCACCGTGAGCCAGACTGGACGGTAGCCATGTTCCGGCAAATCAAGTTCAGTCGCATCGTCCAAGCAGTCACCGAAAAGCTGTTCCTTCTGCGTAATCTCGCCCTTATGCTTGGCATGTCCGACCACGTAGCGCACGAAACGGGTGGAGACGGACTCCGCAGGAAGCCGTTCGCCATTCGCGTTCACCAAAGGCGAGACGGAGGTCCGGAGGCATCGCGCCGGTCTGTCCGTCCAGACAACGAACTGCCCGTGCACGAATTCGTTCCGCCAGGCAACAGCCTTCCAGTCGCGCTTAGACTCGTCGCCGATGGCATCCGCACCCGTGATGCGCACAAGCCCCGTTGCCCGCCCGCAGAAGCCGGGAACAAGCCCTTTGATCATGCCGTCATCAGAAAAGGCAAGAACCGGGGTCTGGGGCTCATAGAGATACTTGCGGTCGGAGGGGCGGGTGATCGCATTTTCGTTGCGCTTCGCCTGCAGAGCCGGATCGAGGGGCACATATAAGATCCCGCCCTCCTCGACGATGAGTTCTTCCGGCGGCGTGCCGCCGCCGCAGATCACCGAACCGGGGCCGGTCTTGACCATCTTGGAACCCTTGCCGAAGATGAAGTTGGAGAGATAGAAAGAACCTTTGTCGGCAACGAAAAGCGTGACCGTCGAGCCCGGCTTCACGGTGCAGGACGCGAAACCGGGGAAGCCGGCATGGCCGACCACCTCGATCCGTCCGCCAGCGAAGACGAACCTGAGCGATGCGGCAGCCGTGCCGTCGTTCCGCGGGAACCCGCTCACGTGTCCGCCGAGCTTCAACGTCCCAGCCTCCTGCCGGATCTCGAACGCGCAGCCGGGCTTGCCGGACGGCGACCACTTGAGTCCGCGCGGCAGGGACAGCTTGCCGCGATTGACGAGCTCGCTCCGGAACCAAGAGTTACCGGAGTTAGCCTCGGTCGGGTCAAGCGTCATCTCGCCTCCCGGTTCGACAGCGATGTCCGCATGCCAAGGCACAAATTCACCAAAAAGACCGAGCTTGCCGTCCTTTCGGACGGACAACTTCTCCCAGCGATCATCGCCCATGTTATCTCCGCCGGTCCACCTGCCGCCCTTCGGGAAGACGAGCGAACCGCCTGTTTCCACCGTCACATGCGTGGAGCGTGAACGCCAGTCGCGTACGGCGAGCTCGCCGTTTTTGATGCCAACATTGTATAAGTCCTCCCAGCCGGCGTATACGAACTGCCCGACTGTGAACTTTCCGCCGCCGAGATCCCAGAGGGCGTTTCCGGGTATGATTGCGCCCGACGCGCCGGGAACCTTACCGCCGCTCCAGTTTTTCACATCGTCGAAACGCGCCCAATCCTTCGCCGTCCA
>JAQWAM010000428.1 GCA_028707675.1 Kiritimatiellia bacterium
GTCTGGCCGAGCGCCATCAAGCTGTCGGCCCATTTGCGGATCGCCAAATGATCCTGGCGCTGCCGGTAATAATCGTAGACGCGGCCGAAAACTGGCTTAGCGGTGTAAGGGGCTTCTTTCCATGCGTCCAGCACCAACGCCTTTACCTGGTCCACTTCTTCACGCGCCAGCATCAGTTCGACCTTAAGTTCGAAGAACCGATCCCGGTGCCACTTGTATTTTTTGTTATTGAGCCCTCTTTCCAGAAATGCCATGGCCAGATCCTCTTGGCCGTTCATATATAGCTCCTGGGCCTTTTCCAGATAAATGCCGATCTCACGCGTCAGGACGGCTTCGCGCACAGCGATTCTTTCCGGCGAAGGGCCGCAGCCGGCAACCGCGCATAACACCGCCAGCAAGCACAAGACACAGCGAAAAAATGACTGACAAGTCCTTTTAAGTTCCATCACCAAAACCTCCACACATTTTTAATACTCTTTAATATACAAACCCCGTGCCCCGTTAGGCAAATGAAAAGTGCGTAAGGTCACCGATTTCTGGTTAATGGCCCATGGGCAGGGAGTTGTTAAACTTTGCTGAAGCGCACGCATAAAATGCCGTAAAACAGAATCGCCTTGACCTGACAAAGGTAATCACGTAAATTACTAAATTGATAAAGGTGGTAGAAGCCGTACGGTAAGTAATGGCGATGATTTCGGGGTTAAACCGCTGCCGCCTTAGTTCAACTATGGCTGGAAGCATGCGGTAATGCCTCTGGGCTAAAAGGTTGTATTTGACGACAGAAAAGGAGACGTGCAATGAACACACCGATAAATCAGCTGCTTATGCAAAAAGGCGGCGATATCGTCACGGTATCGCCTAACGTTTCGGTTTTCGAGGCCATTCAGTTGATGGACGATAAGAACATCGGGTCTCTACTGGTGCTCAACGCGCACGGCAAGATCGCCGGCATATTTGCCGAGCGCGACTGTTTCCGCAAAGTGATTTTGACCGAAAAACCGCCCAAGGAGGTGCCGGTCAAGTCCGTGATGACCAAAAAAGTCATTTACGTCTCGCCCGAGGCGACAGTGGACGAATGCATGGCGCAGATGACGGAGAAGCGCATAAGGCACATGCCGGTGCTGGACAACGACGGAAAGATTCTGGGGATCATCTCGATCGGGGACCTGGTCAAATTTGTCGCTTCCGAGCAGGACGCGATGATCAGGAATCTCGAGAAATATATTGAGGGGTCGCTTTAATCGGACGCTATCGCATGGCCGCCGTACTGGTGGCCGCAGCCCCGCAGGGGCGACGGCCATGACGGCTTAAGTTTTGGATATTCCCGTAATGCGGGGGCAATCAGGGAGGCATAAATGACAGATTCATCCGCGACAGCCGCAGCCTGCGGCTGCCAATGCGACGGCGCATCTTCGGAGACTGAATTAGCCGCGGGGCTGGACTCGATCATCGGCGAATACCGGGACAAGCCCGGCGGGCTTATTCCGGCCCTGCAGACCGCGCAGGCGCTTTTCGGTTATCTGCCCGAGGAGGTCATCCGCAAGATCGCCGACGGTTTCGGCAAGCCGGTAAGCGAGGTGGCGGGGGTAGTGACCTTCTACTCTTTCTTCACGCTGCATCCGCGCGGCAAGTTCGTGGTGCGCGTGTGTCTCGGCACGGCCTGTTATGTGCGCGGCGGCAAAGAGGTGCTGGACGCTTTCAAAAAGAAGCTTGAGATCGATGTCGGCGAGACTACGCCTGACCGCATGTTTTCCCTGGAGGTCGGGCGCTGTTTCGGAGCCTGCGGCATGGCGCCGGTGGTGATGGTCAACGATGATGTGTACCAGCGCGTCAAGCCCGCGCTTGTGGGCGAGCTGGTCAACAAGATTTTGTCCGGTACCGCAGCGGCGGAAGTAAAGGAGATGGCATGAGCGTCACTGGTTTGAAACGAATTGGAAGCGCAAAGGAACTCGCGGAGTGGCGTGAACGTCTGAACGCAAAAGCACCTTCCGCCGGGGTCTCGGGCAAGCGGCAGATACTGGTGTGTTTCGGCGGCAGCTGTCTGGCTTCCGGCGCCAAGGAGGTCCGCGACGCATTGCAGGTGGCGCTTGATCTGGAGAAGCTCGGTGATCGGGTGGCGCTGGTGGAGACCGGCTGCATGGGCCCGTGCGTGATGGGGCCGGTGGTGATGATCGCCGAGGACCGCACTTTCTATCAGGGGGTCAAGCCGGAAGATGCCTCCGACATAATCCGCCAGCACATTTGCGGAGGGAAGCGGGTGGAGCGGCTTCTGGCGTGTGACGCTGCAGGCAAGACGCCGGCGCCGTGCCGTCAGGAGATGGAATTCTTCAAACGGCAGACGCAAGTGGTTCTGCGCAACTGCGGCTGGATCGATCCGGGCAAGATCGGCGAGACCGTCGCTCGCGACGGCTATGCCGCGCTGGCCAAAGCGCTGTCAGGCATGAAGCCCGAAGATGTGGTCAAGGAGATGGAGATATCGGGGCTGCGCGGACGCGGCGGCGCCGGTTTTCCGACTTGGCTGAAATGGAATTTCGCGAGGTCGTCGGAGTCGCCGGACGGCATGCGCTATGTGTTGTGCAACGCGGACGAGGGCGATCCCGGCGCGTACATGGACCGCAGCGTGCTGGAGGGCGACCCCCACAGCGTGATCGAGGGCATGGCGATCGCGGCTTACGCTATCGGGGCGCGTCAGGGCTATGTGTATGTCCGTGCCGAGTATCCGCTGGCGGTAGAGC
>JAQWAM010000429.1 GCA_028707675.1 Kiritimatiellia bacterium
CGCCGCATCAGGTTGACGCCTTCCGTCCAGCCGCGCTCCACCGCCGCCTGATATGCGGGCGGCACGCCCGTCGCGTCTCCGCCTGCCATGATCAGACGCTCGAACTCGCGGATTTTAGCGCGATTGAAACCGGCAGCGGCCACGGCCTGAGCGCACTGCTCGTGTATCACCATCTCATAAGCTTTAGCCACGCTGGCGCTTTTTGAAGGATCGGCCAAACCCAGAGTTCCGAAATAGCGCGGATCAGCAAGATCACGCCAAGCCTCCGGACGCTTTTTTATTCCGAGATCGGCAAGACGGTCAACGTTGTAGCAGATGCCGAAGGCGCTCAGCACGCAGCCGTAATACGCGTCACCGTACCAGACCTCGCCGTTCATCTCGCGCGGTATCAGCACACGACCCTGCGCGTCCTCGAAAATACCGGGCGGCGGCCCAGCCTCACCCCATGCCGGCACCGTGAGTCCCTGACGTTCGGCCCTGGCGTGGTCGTACATGCCGCCGCCGAAAAACAGGTCAATGCGGCTGGTGATCTCAACGGCGCTGTCCGATGCCCGGAAGCGGTCCCAGAGTTCGCCGCGGCCCTCCTTTGCCGGACGTTTTGCGGCCAACACCGCCGCCGCGCCGTCAGCAGGCCAAGGCAAACCCAGCCCGGTGAAATGCCGCCGCGCGGAAGACGCGTACTCCGCCGCCAGATACCGCATGATCTCGGTCGTGCCGCCGATCACGCGCCAGTCCACGCGCACCGGCGCGCCGTATCTCTCGCGGTGCCAGAGCGAGAACCCGTCGGCGAACTCCCGCCGGAAAGCCTCGTTGTGCGCGGTCACCACGATCAGCTCGGGGTCGCCCTCTTCCCACTCCCCGGCCTCAGGAGCCCGGCGGAAAATGAAAGGCAGAGCCACAACCGCCGCCGCCGCCAAAATCACACATAGGAATTTCACGCGCCGCCCTCCTTGCTATGGCCGGCAAGCGCGGCCTTGCGCCAATAAGCCAGAAATTCGACATTGCCCTCCGGCCCTTTCAGCGGCGATTCCGCACAACCCCGCCATTCCAGTTTCAAAACGCCGGTGCCGAAGCCCTTGATCTCATCCACCACCGCCGCGCGCACCGTCGGGTCGCGCACGACGCCGCCCGGGACATTCGCGCGCCCGGCCTCGAACTGCGGCTTGATCAGCGAGACGATCTCGCCTCCCGGCGGCAGCACGTCCGTTATAGGCGGCAGTATCAGCTTCAGCGAGATGAAAGACACGTCCGTAACAGCGGCCTGCGGCAGTTCGGGCAGATCGGAGAGGCGCATGTAGCGCGCGTTGAAACTTTCGATCACATGCACCCGCGCGTCCTGCCGCATCTTCCAGTGCAACTGCCCCTTGCCCACGTCCAGCGCTATCACGCGCGCCGCGCCGTGCTGCAGCAGGCAATCGGTAAACCCGCCGGTGGATGCCCCCACGTCAATACAGACTTTGCCGCGCACGTCAAAATCCGGGAAAGCCTCGAAAGCGCCCTCCAGCTTGTCGCCGCCGCGGCTCACGAAGCGCGGCCGCGCGTCGACCGTCACGGCCGCGTCCGCCAGATACTTGTGACCGGGCTTCGTGGCCACCTGTCCCGCCACGCGCGCCTCGCCCGCCATGATCAGCCGCTGAGCGCGCTCTTTGCTCTCGGCCAGTCCGGCCGCGACCAGCAATTCATCCAGCCGTTTCTTTAAAGCCATCTTACCCGTTCCCGGTTGAGCGAACATCCGCCCGTACCCACATGAATCAAACACAGATACTTTAACACAAGAGCGGACAGTGTTACTACACACTAACGCGGGCACAGCCCGCATCCCAACCGGAACATTGGAATTGTGGAATGATGGGTGTTGATATCGAAGCGGCCGAAGTTTTTTCCAGCATTCCAGTATTCCAGCATTCCCAACATCTTGTTTTTGTAGTGGCAAGACATAAGCTAAATATGTTAATTTGTATCATTCTGTTTTTTTACTCAACTGGGAGGTTTTTTATGAGCAAAGGGTTTCTGGCTGCCTGCGCGGCCGCGGTGTTCTTGTCGGCGGTTGCTCATGGCGACGAGGTGGTTTTCAAATCCGGCGACCGCTTGACCGGCGCGGTGCAATCAGTCGCCGACGGCAAGATGGTCTTCGACTCCAAGGTGGCAGGGACACTCACCCTCAACACGGCGGATATCGAGACCTTTTCTACGGATGCGCCCATCGAGGTGGTCAAGCCGGACGGCACCTCGCAGATGCTGAAAGTCGCCGCTTCCGAGGGCGGCTCTGTAAGCGTGCTTACAGCCGGCGCCGCGCAGCCGCAAACAATGGCTATCGCCGACATGGCCAAGATCAACCCGGAGAAACCGCGCTGGAAAGGCGCTGTCGTGGCAGGCGTGACCATGGTGCGCGGCAACACCAAAAGCACCGCCGCGAACATCGACGCGAACGCGCAACTGCGCCGGGAAAACGACCGCATCTCGCTGGCCGCCGGCTACTACTATGCCAACCAGCGTGACAACGCCACCCGTCAGGACAACACCACCCTCAACAGTTGGCTCATCAAAGGCCAGTACGACTACTTCTTCTCCGACAAGATGTACGGTTACGGCAACATGAAACTGGAAAAAGACCGCATCTCGAATCTGGACATGCGCCTTACCACCGGTGCCGGTCTCGGCTACCAATGGATCGAGCAGGATGATCTTAACTTCTCGACCGAAGCCGGTCTGGCGTACGTGAGC
>JAQWAM010000430.1 GCA_028707675.1 Kiritimatiellia bacterium
GCTCTGCAGGCCGAAATTCATTCCCGCGCTGGCTATGCCGGAAAACACAGCCACAATCATGCCTTTTTTGAAATCGAATTCGGGAACAGCCAGAAGCTGCTGCTCCAAGGTAAGCTCCGCCTCTTTGGACTTGCCTGCAAACCCGACAAACACAATGCCGACCAGCGACAGGAGCACACCGAACAGGATTACGAAAGCACCAAAGTGACTGATCAGCGAGTAAGCTCTGCCGGCCGCTATCGGCGGAATCAGAGTGCCGGTCGCCGAGCACAGTCCGCATCCGATCGCCAATCCGAGCCCGATGCCCAGATAGCGGATCATCAGGCCCCAGGTGAGCCCCCCCAACCCCCACATGGCGCCGAAAAAGAAACAGCGCGCCAGAACGTCTGTCGGCGCGTTCCGCAACACCTCGATCATGTTCGGAACCGTCAGCCACGCCAGAAACCACGGGAAAATCACCAAACCAAAAATGGCGTAAAACATCCAGTAGCTCTCATACGCCCAACCCTTTACCTTTTTGAAGGGCAAAGCGAAAACTGCGCCCGCAAGGCCGCCAAGCATGAAAAGAATCATTCCCCCGGTGGGCGTGGTTATACTGATCATTGTTTCACTCCTATGAAACTGACACGACACAAAAACATTATGGTCTGATTAAGATTACGCAGTAATATAAAGCCTCTCTTGGGCAAATGGAAGCGAAAACCATCGGCGCGATTTCATTTATCGCATCGCATCCCGAACGCTTTTGCGTCACTGCGCCCAGAGCGCGTCATTGGTCGAAAGTATCCCTTCCCGCATCTGAGCGCGCACACGCGGTTCGTCAATCTTGCGCGGCACGCCCCCGGGCGCGCGGCGCGGCAAATCCCCGTCCCCGCCGCGGCGCTTCTCCTCCATGTCGGCCGTGCCGCGCAAGGCCGCGCCGAACCCCTCCGGTATAAGGATCTTCGCGCGCCAACCCGCCATGGCCAACGCCGCGGCCAGCGCCACCCCCGCCGCCAGACGGACGCGGGCTCCGCACACGGCCACCCACACCCCGAGACCGGCAGCCAGCGCCGCGAAAACCGCCACCGCCCCCGGCAACCCTGACAAAGGCACCAGCGCCGCGAAAAAAAGCCCCGCCGCAGCCGCGCCAAGCGCGTCCGCCAGCACGAAGACCGCCGCGCCCTCGGCCCGGCTGCCCTCGCAGACCGCCAGCGCCAGCGGCACCACCGCTCCAGCGGCCAGTCCGGCCGGCAGCAGTAATGCCGCCAACCCGCCGGCGGACGCCACCCGCTCCGAGGCCGCCAGCAAGCCGAAGGCCGCCCCGGACTGCGCGATGGCCAAAAACATGATCGAAAGTTTAGCGCCCGCAGGCGCGTGGCCGAACCGCCGCAACGCGCTCTGCCCGACCCGGTTGCCTATAAAAAGCCCCGCGAAATAGAGGCAACTGCCTGTGCCGGCCAGAAGATAGAGCGAGCCGAAACGCATCTGCAGGCGATACAGCAACGCGAGCGACACCGCCAGACCCAAAGCCCCGCACGCGGCCAGGCAGGCCGCCAGCAGCCGCCGCTCGGCTCCCGCACTGCCGCCGCAACACACCGGCAGCATCCACAAGGCCAACAGCGCCATGCCCAGCAGCCGGCCGCCGCCGCCCTCGCGCAGGCGCGACAACCATACACCGGGCGCGCTCTGCGGCCAGTCAGCCCTGACCGCCGCCGCCAAACCCGCCGCCAAAATCTCGTGCGGCGCACTCTCCGCCGGAGGCGCGAACTTTTCGGAGCCTCCCAACGCCGGCTGACGCTCCGCCAGACGGCGCGCTCGTTCAGGATCGTACAGCCGCGCGACCGCCGCCGCCGGATACGCGTCTTCCCTCTTCAGCATCGCGAAACGTTCGGGCGCCTTGTCTGCGCCGTACACCAGATTCGGCACCTGCGCCGCCACCCACCAACCGCCAGCGCCGGGCGCGAACAACCCGGCCTCCGGCCAAACCCGGCGCGCGGCGCGCGCCGCCAGCCCGGCCAACTCCGCGCGTTCAGGCGTCAGCGTGGCCGCCGCGCAGTCGAGATGAAACAGCGCGGCGCCAGTCCGGCTGGTCACGCGGCGCACCGCCCGCGCGAACTCCGGCATGCGCCACCCAGCGCCTTCCAGCGTCGTTGCCGGCGGCGGCTCCACCAGCGCCAGATCAAAGCCGCCTTGTTCCGCCCGGTCAAGCAACACCTGAGGCGGCAGACCCGCCGCCGTCACACGGCTGCCTGCCGCCGCCAGCGGCAGCAGTCGCATACCGTACCCGGCGTCGCAAGGCGCCCACACCACATCGATGTCCGGACGCAACCGCTCCAACGCCAAAGCCGCCGCCAGCGGCACCCGCCCCAGCAGCAGCACCCGCCGCGCGTAGGGACGCTGCGACAGCGCCAGGGCCGCGATGTCCATCGCGCGGTCGCCTTCGGGTATCACCTCGCTCACCCCGCCTGATGACAACGCGTAAAAAGTTCCGCCGTGCCAGCCGTGCAAAGTGGTTCCGCCGCCGGTCTCGAAGCGTCCCGGCCGCTCGGCCGCCCCGGGGAAATAACGCGCCCACTCTGCGGCGTCGCGCGGATCCGGCGCGATGCCCGCCAGCAGCATGACCAACAGGCAGGCGCCGCCCGCCGCCGCCCCGAACGCCTCCCACGCGAAAGCCCGGCTGACCGCCGTTCCCGCATCTTCAAGCCCCCGGCAGAGCGACGGCATGACCCACCCCGCC
>JAQWAM010000431.1 GCA_028707675.1 Kiritimatiellia bacterium
CCGGCCGTGACCACCCGCCTGCACACCGCCACCCACCTGCTGCACAAGGCACTGCAGACCGTGCTGGGGTCGCACGCCTTGCAGCAGGGGTCCAACATCACCCCCGAACGTCTACGCTTCGATTTCGCGCATCCGGAGAAGATGACACCGGAACAGGTCAAACAGGTGGAAGACATCGTCAACGAGCAGATAAGACGCAATCTGCCGGTGACCGTGACAACCATGACACTCGAAGCGGCCAAGTCCAAAGGGGCGACCGCGCTCTTCACGGGAAAATATGACGAGCAGGTCAAGGTCTACGCCGCCGGGGATTTCTCAATGGAGGTGTGCGGCGGGCCGCATGTCGAAAACACCGGCGAACTTGGCGGCTTCAAAATCCTGAAGGAGGAGTCGTCTTCAGCCGGTGTGCGACGCATCAAGGCCGTGATCACCAACACCGCGACAGCATCCTCAAAAAACGGCGATGCGCCGTCAACACACGGATAACGCGCTTATGAGCAAAGTCATTGCGATCGACGGGCCGTCAGGATCGGGCAAATCATCCGTGTCGCGGCGAGTTGGAGAAACACTAGGATTCTTGCATGTCGATTCCGGCGCCTTGTACCGGATCATGACCTGGCAGTGCCTGCGGCAAGGCATCGACACATCAGACCCTGTCGCGGTGGCGTCCTTCGCCGGACGCGTGAACGTGACGTTCGAACCCCGTGGCGGCGCCGTCGAATATCTCGTGGGCGGGGTGCCGCCGGGGGATGCACTGCGCACACCGGAGATCAACCGCCACGCCAGCCCTGTGGCGACCGTCAAAGCGGTGCGCGACCGCGTTACCGGCTGGCTGCGCGGCATGACGCGTTTCGGCGACTTGATCGTCGAGGGCAGGGACATCACGACAGCCGTGTTTCCGGAGTCGCCGGCCCGCTTTTATCTGTCTGCCAGCGCGGAGGCGCGCGCCGAGCGCCGGCGCAAAGAAGAGGTGGCCAAAGGCATCGCCTGCCAGACCGCGGATGAGGTCAAAGCCTCGCTGCTGGCGCGCGACGTCATTGACTCCACCCGCAAGCACGCGCCGCTGCGGAAGGCCGACGGCGCCATTGAGATCGACAGCACCGATATGACCATCGAAGAGGTTGTCAGCGCCATCATCGGCGCTTTGCCGGACGAATGGCTCAAGGGAGGGGCGTCATGAATCTCGCCGGCATGCTCACCATGGCCTTCTGCTGGTTGTTCGTCACAGGCTTCAGCGCTTTCCTGATCGTCAAGATCCTGCGCACTCCAAACGACAAACAGGCCGCTAAAAGATAGTCAGCCCAAAAGTGCGCGCGCGTGACAGCGACCGGTTCAATTATGGTTTCATTTCCGGTCTAATTCTCTTTTCCTGTTCGTCGAAGGTGGCACTGCCGTAGAGCTCGCGCATCTTGCGGAGCTTCCATTCGATCTGCGCGCGCGAACCGGTGTAATCGCTCGACGCGAGCCAGCCGAGGCGCGAATCGGTTTCGACCGCGGCGAGCGCCGCCTTGGCGTTGGCGTATTCCGCCTTAGCAAGACACAGCACACCGTCACGGTCGCCCTTGCGCCAGGCGATGCGCCCGCGCTTCACGTGAACCGCGGTCAGACAGGCACACGTCAGGTATTCGCCCAGCGCGGCCATACGGACGGCCTCGTCGCGCCGTCCATCGGGCAACGACGCGGCGATCTGGCGGAAAATTTCTGCCCCTTGCCGGTAATCCGAGGCCTGGCTCTCGAAGAGCTCGATTTCCTTCTGTTCCGACGCCTCGAGCGAAACCGCATCCGTGCCGAGGCCCCGGATCGGGTTGCCGTAGTCGAAGTGGCAGATGTCGAACCTGAAACCGGGCGTAAGCGGAAAATCCGACGGGGCCTTCCATCCGGACTGGAGGTCCTTGCCGAAGTAGTTGAACGGATACGCGGGGCCGATCCGGCACGGGCCGTACTGGTTCTCGTCCGTCGGCACGTAATCGTCCGCCGCCGCCTTCAGCGCGAAGTCACGCCGGTCGGTGCGGTGCACTGCCACCAGACGGTTCCTGAACGAATACGGCGCTTCCGCGACAGCGGAGAGTGTCATGATGCACAGCGCAATCGCGGTTATTCTCATTTCGGCTCCTGCTTATGTCATGTTTGTAGGTGTTCACCTGTTTCCGCCGAACCGCCAACCGTGGCCGTCGGCGAAGTCGAGATAGCATTCCCAGTCGTAACGCGTGATGTCGTGGAGCCCGGAACGCACGTGGTACCCCACGTTTCCGGCGTGGAGCGGATGGTCCGGTTTCGGGAAACCGTGTTCGACAAGACCTGACTTGCCGTACAGTTCCCAGGCGGGGGAAGCGAGCCGGGCGGACGCGAATTCGCCGCGCGGCCCGGCCCAGGCGTCTTCGGTCGCGCTGGAAACATAGAGGAGACGCGGCGCTAGGAGCGCGAGGTACTGGTGCTGGTCGAACGGCATCGCTTTGTCCTTTCCGATATATTCGGCGAAAGCGGGACAGAACCAGCGCGAGGCGGGACCCATGATCTGTTTGATCGTTTCGGATCCTTCACAATGGATATGGTTGAGCTTTGCGCCGCCGCAACCCGAACAGCAGGAAACGGCCATCGCGAAACGTTCGTCGGTGACGCCCGCGAGGAGCGCTGTCGTCCCGTTACGGGAAAGACCGACCACGCCCACATGCTGCGCGTCGATGCCCGGCTGGGTCTCGATCCAGTCCATGATGCGG
>JAQWAM010000432.1 GCA_028707675.1 Kiritimatiellia bacterium
CTCACCGCCTGTCTTAAATACGGACAGAAAACCAAAGCCCAATGCCGAACCGTTGACAAGAGAAGCGCCGGGAAATATTGCTTTCTTGAACGATGCCACAATCGGTTTATAGCCACAATCATCCAACATCGGTATAAAATCGAGTTTCACAACTCCAAGACGGTTGAATTTAACAGCATTGCGCGGATAAAAAACCGTATTCCGTTTGACGCATATATCTGAATACTCATAGCGGGTCACGTATGTCACCCCGCAAAACTTTCCGTCAACGCTCTTTAGCCCGCCTTTAACGGTCAATGTCTCACCATCGAGCAAGAACGACGGATCTCTGTCATATACACTGCTGTATTCAGAACCATCCGAGAAAAGATAGAGAGTCTCGGGGCCGGATAATATATTCCGGCCGGACGCGCAAGTGAATTTCACGCTTGCAATCAATCCCCCGCGCTTTTTGTCATGATAAATAGCCCACCAAGGACTTTCAACCTTGATGCCGCCATCTGCATGAGACAATCGGACAGCATGGTTTGTTGTTTTCTGAGCGGCAACGCGCATAATGTTACCGTCATCCTCTAAAGGTCGCGAAATCTGACGATAGCACACCTTGAAAAATAACGCTTCCTTGGACAGCGGACGCAACTCCAAGCCGCCTGGCGGAAACGAATGCACAGCATCCTTTTCTTTGCGATTGCCGCTCTTCCGCGCTGCATCCCTGAATGACCTGACCGAAACAGGAGATTCAAACTTAAGCGCCAACTGTTCCGTGTTCGTGATCCAGACATTAAGGCCGGAACCTTTTTTGAATTCGCCAAATGGCATGTCGGCGCCTATGCGCTGCGGCAAGCCCCCGAATTCATAACCGGCAGCGCCGCTGCCATCAATTGATTCGCAATCACAGCCCACCAACCAATACGGGAATTTAAGGCGCACACTGTCAGCTTCCGAACCGGGATGTTCAAACGAATATGCAACAGCATCATCCGAATAATCTACAGCAATCTCCCAATCATTCGAGATTTTGCCTTTCGCGCTGATTGGCGCGTTTGTTTTCGCACCGCCTTCCACAACCCAAGCGGAACCAAGCGGCCAGGAATCTGACTGTGACCGCCGGCCTTCGAACGCCTCGATGAATATTGACGGCATGTTCCCGATTGAAATAAATGAAGTGCCGCTATCTTCGTTTAGCCCCAGTTCAAGGTTGCCTATAGAATATTTATGTCGGGTTTCCTCTACAATTATCTCGACATCAAAGTCGTTCAATGCGGACATATCGATCTCTAGCACGGAACCGCCGATGTTAGACGGGCATTGCTTTATGGACACGGTACGCGGGACGCCATACTTGATTTCTAGCAAGACGCCGCTTTCCTGAAATGAAACCAATACTTTTGAAGCTAACACCTCACCGTCCGGCCTAAGTTCCCGCCGGTCTCCGTCGGGTCTGATGGCGACAAACCTTACGCCCCTGTCGTCTGTCCAGCGCATAAACTTCAAAGCAAGTGAAGTCCGTGCCGCATTCTCAGTATGCTCCGCAAGTTTGCAACGAATGCCGAGCGTGGTCGCCGTCGGGTGTTCGGACAAACTCACCTCGTGCAACCAACGTGACGCCAGTCTGCCGCGGCTTTCAAACATGGCGATGCCATTCTCTGGCGCGACGACCACCGGCGTGATTACCCCCCTGCCGCCCATTGCGTCACTTTCCTTATTTCTGTCATCAATTAAAAGCCTACCCTTTTTGACAAACAACTTTTCATGAGTCCATCCGTATTCCCATCGAGCCCCGACGAAGGACACTTGGGAACGCTGTCCTTCGGCAAGGCTTATATATTCAATCAAAGGCTCGCCCCGATTACGGAAATACCTCAACGCCCCCGTCGCGGCCCCGATACCGAAATTCACGGCATCCGTTTTACAGATTATGAAACGGGCTTCTTGGGGGGGTGTTTCATTTGCCGCTGACGTAATTGCCGCTAACAGCGCATGACAAATTAACAGCGCCGCCCCCAAAAGAACCTTTTCAGGTAAATAAAGAGAAGCCATCGCATGTTCTCCTCCAAGGGTAACCTCGCTTCGCTCGGTAGCTTTCAGACAGGAAAGAGCGCGAAGAACAGCCCTTGTTTCTTCAAGGGTAACCTCGCTTCGCTCGGTAGCTTTCAGACAGGAAAGAGCGCGAAGAACAGCCCTTGTTTCTTGTACGTTACCTTTTCACCTGCACCCACAGGCAGACCGAACGAATCCTTTTGTTCCTGTAATCGAAACCATATTGCCTTTACCGACCAGTGTCAAGCGCAAAAATCAATTATTTTTCGGTCAGATCGCCAGAGTCAGTTGCCTGTAAATCGGCGACAGAGAAACCGCCGGACAACACGTCGCCGGCGCGGTGCGCGCAGACAGGTCCCCGCCCCATTCGTAGACCACACCTTTCGTCTTGGTCCAGATGCGGATCAGCAGCATGTTCGCGGAGCCGCAGGCAGGGCAACGTATCTCGCCCTTGGCAAAACGCCCCTCCAGTTTCTGGCGGTTCGGCTGTCCGTGGCGTTGGCGGGCAAAGCACTGCGCCACCTGTCCGGCGCGGAGCGCCAGAACCTGCAACGCATCGGCGACCAGGGCATGAATCTTCTTCCGCGCCGGCCGGGCATAGATGCCGTAGTGACGCACCATCCGGAACCCCTTCGGCGGGAGATGCCGTATCATCCGCCCGATGAA
>JAQWAM010000433.1 GCA_028707675.1 Kiritimatiellia bacterium
TTCGAGCCGTTCTCGCCGAAGAACTCGCACCAGATCAATGTCCGTCCGGGTCATCGGACCGCGAAGGACGGCGGCGGACGTGCGGCGATCGAGTCGATCCGCGTCGACCGGTTCGTGATCGAGCGGGCGGAAGCCAAGCCGGAGATCAAGGAGCCTGTGAAAGACAAGGCGGCGCAACGCGACGTCCTTGGCGGTGGTACGGCGGTGGACGGCTTGGCGGCCAGTGCGCCGCTGGGCGTGCATGCGGTGACGGGCGCCGCCCCCCGGCGTCTCGGTGTCCTGAGCGACATTCACATTTCAACGCCCGAATGTGTTGCGCATGACGACCATGCGAAGGACTGTCTAGGGACGCTGGAACCGTTTGAACGTGCTCTGGCCTATTTCAGGGAGAAGGGCGTCGATGCCGTCGTCATTGCCGGCGACCTGACGGAGTTCGGCCTTGTCGACGAACTGAAGGCTGTCGCTTCCGTCTGGAAGCGCGTGTTCCCGGACAACAGGGGGCTTGACGGGGAAAAGGTCGAGAAACTCTTCATTCTCGGAAATCACGATTTCGCGGCGTGAAAAGCCGCTATGACGGCGCGGCCGTGCTTGCGGCGTCTATTTCGACCGGGTCTTCTCGATGTTCGAAAGCGTGGCGGCGACCAGCCTTTCGGCGGTGTCCTCGCGCGGAGCGCCGCCCTCCACCGGCAGGGTCTCATACCCGCCGCGCGCGAAGCACGCCTCCAGCGGCACATACCCGCACGCGCCCATGGCCAGCGCCACCGGCCAGGTCGTCTTGAACGGCGAGTTGCGCTTGATGCGCAGGCCGATCTCCGTGAAAGGTTCACCCGGCAGGGAGGTCACTGCGAACCGGCCGCCGAACGCCAGCGTGACCAGGCGGAAGGCGCGCCGCCGACCGGAACAGCGCGCGCGGCAAGCCAGCGTCTGCTCGGCAAAGAAACGCGCTACCGGCCCTTCGCCTGTGGCAAGCCCCTCGCTCGTCAGGTCGCTGTCAGAGGTTTGGTCGGCCACCCGGTCGAGGACGGCCTGCGCTGCCGCGCACATCTCTTTCGTTATCGTCCGGAACGGGATGGTGACCTTCTTGTTCACGAGCGTGATCCGGTCAACCGCCAACGGCTTGAGTTTCGTCAGTTGCGCCACGACGCGATCCGCATAGCACTGCCCGATCTGCCACGCCCGGGCGTAGGCGTAGCCCTGGTATTCGTCCGAGTGGACGTCGAACTGGTTCACGTTGCCCGCGCAGCCGATCAGGGTCATCACCAGCGGATCATAGCCCAGCGCCGTCTGGACGCAGCGCTCCATGCGGCCCGGCCAGTCGGCCGACACTTGGTTGGTCCCGACCGTATCGGTGTGGTTTACGATGTTCGCGAGAATCGCCAAGACCCGGCTGTCCTGCTCGACTGCGAGAACGCCGATCTCCCGGTCCACCGTTCCTTCAGGCTTAACGATATCCGGGTTTTTGACGCCGGGGTTGGTCATCACAACGCCGCCCTTCATCCAGTAACGGCGGTTGAAGGCGAGCGGATTGTCTTTCACCCCGCCCAGTTTGAGGGCCGCGGGCGCGAGGTTACGCTCCGCCGTGAGCACGGCCTCGACCGTTTTGTCGGCTAGCGAACGCAGATAGTCGGGATCGGGATCCGTCCCGAAGAGCGGCGTCACATACGGCGCGGTGTGCGAGTGGGTTGCGGCGAAAATGAGCCCGTTGCCGTGGCGGAAGCCGGCCTTCTGCAGCCGCGCGAGCATAATGTCCACAAGGTCGGCGCTCATCATGCAGATGTCGAAGGTGACTAAGCCGCACACGACCTTTCCCTGGCGGAACAGGACGCACCGCACATGCAGGTCGTCAAGCACGCCGGTGTTCGGCCGCGGATTGAAATAACCCGCCAGCGGCAATCCCCGCCGCGGGGTGATGATTACTTTTGAACAACCGGCATCCATGTCTGTCACCTTTCTTCAAGAGTATGGCACAACCGGCGCCTGCACACAAGAGCCGTTTCCGGCGATGTCAGCCCTTGGTTGCGCTGAAACGGAAAAAAACGCCATGCATCCCCCGGAAACCAGAGGCATTTTCTGGTTGCTCTTTTCGTCAGGGAGCAGCATAATAAAACCAAACCATAGTACAAGGTGTGTCTTCGGTCGTTTTTTTGAATGTTATTATAAGGATAAAACAGCTATGAAAACTGCGAGATACTGGACAGTGGTCGCCGCAATGACGGCGGCGGGCGTGGCGGTGGCGGAGAACTATGTGTGGACAGGCGGCGGGGCTGACGCCAAGTGGACGACAGCCGCCAACTGGCATGTGCATACGCCGTGGCAGCCGGCGACCGAGTGTCCGCAGGCCGGCGACGTGATTCTGGTCGGCAAAGACGTTCCGATGCCGCTCGACCTTGCGGATGCCGAGAGCGTCGGTGTGCTGAATTCCGTCACGTCCCTGCAACTGGCGGAATCCGGCAGCATATTCAACGTCTCCGTACCCTCCGGCGCCGACGTCACCATCCACACACCGATCCGCGGCGGCATGGGTACCGCCGGCAGCTTCGCCAGCGGGCAGACGTATTTCACAGGTTCGGGCACCGTCCGGCTCGCCGCGACCAACATGCAGGACTACTGCATGAACGTATTGTCGGCGGACGGCACGGACGTTTGGCTGCCCCAGGCCGGCGACCTCCCGCTCAGCGCGTACCATCTCGGTTCCGTCACC
>JAQWAM010000434.1:0-1344 GCA_028707675.1 Kiritimatiellia bacterium
ACCCAACTCAGGCCCCAGAATCCGCGCGGTCATGATCATGGCCAGCACGTTGATGGCCGGTCCCGAATAAAGGAACGCGCACGCCGGCCCCAGACCCGCGCCCATCTTGTAGATGCCGGTGAAGAGCGGCAGGATCGTGCAGGAACAGACAGCCAGAATGCTGCCCGAGGCCGAGGCCACGCCATAGGCCACGATTTTCTTTGCGGCAGGCCCCAGGTATTTCATCACCGCCGCCTGGCTCACGAACACGCCGATCGCGCCCGCGATGAAAAATGCCGGTATCAGACACAGCAGCACATGCTCGCGCGCGTACCACTTGACCAGGTGCGCCGCTTCCAGCAGCGCGCGGTCAAACCGCGCCAGCCCGGCAGGCAGATAGAAGCAGCCCAGAAAAACCGCCACGACCCACGCCAGCTTCTTCCACTCGCTCTTCCAGTCCATATCTTGTTCAACTTTCAAGTTTCAAGTTTCCAGTTTCGCGTTCTCCAGCACCGCGTCCACGCAATGCATGAAATTCATCACGCACGGGATGCGGAGGGAGTAGAAGACCTGTTTGCCGCGCTTGTCGTCCTCGACGATCCCCGCGTTTTTGAGCACCAGCAGGTGCTTCGAGACGGTGGAGAAGTCGATGTCCAGCCCTTCCACCAGCTCGCACACGCAGCGCTCGCCGCGCTCCAACTGGCCGACCATCCAAAGGCGGGCCGGGTGCGCCAGAGCCTTCAGCACGTTCGCGCGCGTCCGCAAAATGTGTCTCTCTTGATTGTCCATAAGCCCCTTTAGGTTTGGTCAATTGGCATAATAACCAAACGACAGGTGATATGTCAAACTGCAATGAACAAAAAATTCGCGCAATCACCAGCGCACATCAAGCATCCGGAAATCGCGCGGCAGAAGCTCCGTGGCGACAACGTGTCCCCGCGCTTCCACCGGCTCTCCGGTCAGAACATCCCGGACCCGGGGGCTCCCGCCGGCGGAAAGGCCCAAAAGGGCCGGGTCCAGAACCGCTTCGGCGAGAATGGTGTCATCGCTCCAGTTGAAGAGGATAAGCAGGGCTTGCTCTTGATCATAATGGAGGACGGACTTCACGCTGTTCGGCGAGACCGCGACTCCGGAATCGGGCTCCCAGTAGTATGCAACCTTCATTTTGTCCAGCGGATAGGCCAGACGGGCGCCCAAAATCCGCTCGATCAGCGCGGGATGGTAGCAATGGCCGAAGCCGTCAAGATGCGAGTCATGGATCATCAGCAGCCCCATCAAATCGCGGGTGGTGGCCACGGTCGGCGATTTGATCGGGAGTCCGCGCCCGGCAACCACGGTAATCTCGGGCAGGAAGTCGGCGATAAA
>JAQWAM010000434.1:1354-2691 GCA_028707675.1 Kiritimatiellia bacterium
CCTCGGAGAGGAAGGCGCTATAGAACTCGTGGTTCATGATGCTGCGCGTATGGTTGGGGCTGGTGTACTTTTCTCCATCGTAGTAAATCGTGCAGAAGGACATCGCGGGAATCACCATCTGCTGGGAGCAGTGCCACATGATATCCGGAAACCGCCGGTTAATCTGGCAGAAGACAATATAGATTCGTTTGGTCATTTCGCGCATCGCGAACACGTTGCCATAACCGGCCCAATCGCCCTTATAGTCGATATAGCCGCACCCGTGATCGGGATTGACGCACGCGTAGATCTGCTGGTCGAGGTAGATGGCTGACAAGCTGGTTTGTCTGACCAGTTCAGCGAGTTTCCACACATAGTAATCCTGAAACGAGGAGTTATAACAAAAGCGCTCGGGGTAGCTGTCTGGCTTAAAGCGCACATCGTCCCAGTCATCGCCCGGAGCCACATGCCGCGGACGGGCCAGCAGCTCCTCAACGTGGTGTCCGCCGGGAAGGCGGTTCGCCTTTCGCTCCAACGCCCGGTTCTTGCGCTCAAGGGATTCCGCGGCAGATTCCTTGACCTTCCGCATCTGATCCCACTGCTCCTTCCAGATCAGCACCTCGCGCTGGATCAGACCGGGATCAACGAGGGGGCCGAAGGCGTTTCGGGAGAAGCGGTACATGCCGAAATATTCTATCGAGGAGGTCGGCATGATTTCTCGGCCCTGCGCCCGCTCTGCCTCGACGTCCGCCCGCGCCAACTCGGGATGGGTGTCATGGAACGGGTAGTAGTAGCCGTCGCCCCACCGCCAGTGCTGTTGGAACGGGCTGCCGTTGGTCTTGTTTGCCTTGCCTACGCGGGTGCGGAAATCCGCGGGCCGCGGGCGCATGGGGGTCGCCTGAATGCCGAATACCCACTCGTGCGGCTTGGCGAGGCTGAAGGGCTTGTCAGCCAACTTCACCTGAAGGGTGCGCCCGTTGTTTTTCTCGGGCGTGATCACCTGAATGTCCGCCTCGTCACGGATGGGCCACCCTTCCATGCTGTCGGCGAACCAGCAGAACCCGACCTCGCGGTCTCCGAGCCATATGATCTCGCGGAACGCGTCAAGTTTTCTGCCTGCGGAAGGCACCGGGCCGGAATCGCACATCGGAGGGTAGGCCGCGCCGCGGATGAGTTCGCCGTCCACCTTTATATCGGCGCGCGAACCGGTCACATGAAAGAGGACTGAACGTCGCGCCTGCAGCGGGATGTCGAGCTGCACCCCCTCTGCCGCACTGCCGTCCGCGGCAGCCAGCCGCAGGGTCACCTTGCCCATGCCGTCAAACTCGTAGCCCGCGGTCACTTCCAGCGTGTATGCG
>JAQWAM010000435.1 GCA_028707675.1 Kiritimatiellia bacterium
AAGACGGTGCTGTCAGTTTTGTTTTTCATGGTGTTACGTCATTCTCCTTAACTAACCTTCCATAGGATAACCCGGAAACTTTTCGGGTCCAATGATTGTCACCTTTATAAAACAGATGCGGCCACGGCGGCTTTCCGCGCATCCGGCATGGCCCGGCGGTCAGCGGAAAAAGATCGGTTGCGAAAAGATCATGTCGACAATCCCCAAAGGGGCTTCCGCGCCCGGATAAAACTCACCCTTGACAGCCGATTGACTCACGTTGTGCAGCCGCGCGATCTGAAAAACATTCATATCGGAAACGGCGGCGGCGCTCAGCGGCTGATCTTCCATGTGGGTTGAGGGATAGGCGAACGCCTCGACACGGACATAAAGAAGACTTGCCGGATCCGTGCCAAGCGCGCGCGAAAGGGGGAACCGGGCCGTTTTGGCGTTCACGACACGCGCTATGCCCTTTTCCGTAATAAAGCGGATTTGCGTGTTGGGCCGCTGCTGTTCGTCGGCGCCATCCACCGACACGTCCAGCGCGACCGCTTCGCCGTTTTGGCGAACAAGTGCGATTTTGGTAAAGCGGAACGCGCTGAAGTCGTACGGCGGGACAGGCTTGCCATTCCGGTCGGTTTTGATCGCGCCCAGCATTCCGAAAAAGCACCCGTCGCGGTAGGCGCGCAATGCATGACGTTCGTGTTCGGCCGTATTCGCCACGCCGCCCGGAATCAGCAGCACGTTGCGCCCCCGCCCGTGACTACGGTGATCTTTAACAAAGAAACCGAAGCAGCGCCTGCCTGAACGGAGCACCTCGTCCCACATCGTGTACCACGGCATTTGCCGCCCAGTCTCCAAGGTACTGCCGCCAAACAGCCGACGATGATTCCACACCTCTATGCCCAGCACACGAGGGTCGAAATCAAGCATGGTAACGATATTTGAGAAAGACGCACTAGGGTGGTTAATCGTGATGCCTCCGCCATCAGGGTACATCAGCCCCTCGATCGGCTGCCCAGAGGCATCACGAAGGGATCCGTCCAAAGCCGCCTTGAAAGCGTCCCGCCAGGGACGGTTGGTTCCCTGCATCAGACGAAACCTCGTGATGCGGGTGGTTGCCGGGTCAAAAACCACCCGGACGCGCATCTGGTTCGTCAAGGTTCTCAGCCACAGCGAATTTGCGGAGGATACCTTGCGGGTAAAGAGACGGTCACGGATGAAACCGATCTCGGCGTGCGAAGGGGAAGCGCCGGTCACCTGCACCGCGTCATCAATTGTCAACGTTACGGCAGGATTTCTCCCGCCGTCCACCGGTTCAAACACCAGATCCAGCCGATATGTTCCGCGCCAAGGCTCTTTAGCGGGATCAAAAACGTGAAGGCCCGTAAAACAGTGTTCCACAGGAGATTGTGTGCAAGGGGTCTTCACCCCCTGACCGTAGCCGGTTGTGTAATAGCTTCCAATGGCGTTGAAGTGGATACTGTTGTCGGTTGTGCTGTGCTGCTCCGCATTCGGAGCGCCAAGAGCCTCGGGGTACATACGCCGAAATGTCTCCGGCAAAGGATAAAGTGGTTTCGACGGGTAATAGTTGGATACCGGGAAATGCCGATATCCAATTTCCCACATTTCAGGTAACCGCTTTGGGGAGACGTGCTGATGCGAGAAAGAATGCAGATATTCTGTCGTTTCCCATCGGATATTGTCATACGGATTCATTATAACTGTACCTGCGCGTGCCACATATGCTGACACCAGCAGAAGCGCCACGAGAATTATATAAGAACGCATGACTGAAAAGATTAACAACAACACACAAACCTTCCGCCAGGTAGACAGGCAATACAACACTTTCTCATGATCGGCACCTATTATAACGGGAGGGGAAGGGTGCGTCAAACCCCTAAAAGTCCTCAAAAAAGTGTCGGCTTCGGAGGCGATAACCAGAAGCCTGTAGACGCATGAAAATATTGATCCCCCACAAATGCCCGGGGCCACGCCCCCGAAGCCGGCGAAAACAGAACACGCCGTGCTGCGGCAGCTCGTCCAATGTATTCCGGCCTGTCCGCGCCAAAGCGGCGTCGCGCGGAATACCGCTTGCCGCCGCACTCCAAATCCGTTCGCCAGACTTGCGGAGCATCGATATCGAAATCACCCCCCTTTTTAGGCTAAATGTGCCGCCTATGGGAGGCTAGTGTTGTCGTTGACGAATGCGTCCGCCATGATTTTGACGGATGCGCCCGGGTTTACGTAGATGTCTTTGCTTTTGTCTTTGTATGCCAGGCGGATATGCCCGTCGGCGTTGCGCCCCGCGAAGATGTGCGCTTCCTTCAGCGCGCCATTATTCCAAACCGCGTTGACCGTGTAATCGCCGCGCGCTCGCAGGCCGGAGAATTTCCCGTCCGGCCAGTTTTTGGGCAGCGCGGGCAGCAGTTTGATCTGACCGCCGTGGCTGTGCAGCAGCATTTCGGCGATCGCTGCGGTGGCTCCGAAATTGCCGTCGATCTGGAATGGCGAATGGCTGTCCCAAAGATTCGGCAGTGTGGATTTAGCCAGAATCACATGCAGGTTTTCATAGGCCCGGGCGCTGTCGGAGAGGCGCGCGAAGATGCCGATCGTCCAAGCCCTGCTCCAGCCGGATTGCGCGCCGCCGTGCTCCAGGCGGAACTCCAGAGAGCGGCGCACCGCGTCACGCATGGGCGGATCGCCG
>JAQWAM010000436.1 GCA_028707675.1 Kiritimatiellia bacterium
CTGCTGGCCGCAGCGGGCGCCGCGTTGACCGCCCTGACCATCCTGCTCCAGAACCAGACCGGCCTCGTCTGTCTGGTGGGAGTCTCAGCCTGCATGTCGCTGATGTTCCCCACCATCTACGGCATAGCGCTGGACGGTCTGGGCGAGGACGCCAAGCTCGGCTCGGCCGGGCTGATCTTCGCGATCGTCGGCGGCGCCCTGATGCCGATGGGCGCCGGCTGGTTCATAGACCAGGGATCTTTTAACCTCGGGGTCACGGTACTGAACGGCGAAAGCGCCGCGTTCGTCCTGCCGCTGGCCAGCTTTTTAGTGATAGCCGCATTCGGTTGGTGTACCTTCAGAACCGCTGCGCGCAAGCCCGCCTAACCCGACAGTTAAAACCATGCCGCCAAAAAAAACCGCCACACGCCGTACAGTTCGAAAAGCCGCGAAAACCTTCGTGCTGGACACCAACGTCCTGCTGCACTCGCCGGTTTCGCTGAACGCTTTCGAGGACAACCATGTGGTCCTGCCGATGGCTGTGCTGGAAGAGCTGGACAAGTTCAAGGCTCAAAGCTCTGAACTCGGGCGCAACGCGCGCGAGTCAATCCGCAAGCTGGACGCCCTCCGGGCCTGCGGGCAATTGTCCAAAGGCGTGCCCCTGCCCGGCGGTGGAACACTGCGGGTGCTGGTGACACCCGACATCGGAAAGGCCGGACTCGAGGAAGACACCCCCGACAACGCCCTGATCCGCCTCGCCTACGCGCTTGGGCGCAAGGGCGAGCGCGTCATTATCGTCTCCATGGACATCAACGTGCGCGTCAAGGCCAACGCGCTCTCGCTGGACGCCGAGGATTTCGAGCACGAGAAAGTCAATTTCGACGAGCTTTACACCGGCTACGCTGATGCCGTCGCACCGCGGGAGACCATTGAAAGACTATATGAAGGCCAAGTTTTGGAATCGTTCAACATCAGGTGTTTCCCCAACATGTTCGTAAAGCTCAGCGCCGCGGAGAACCCTGACATGCAGGTCATCGCGCGGGTCTTCCCCGACGGGGCGCTGGCGGAGATCAACCTCGCGATCGACACCGTCTACGGCATACAGTCGCGCAACGTCGAACAGCGCATGGCGCTGGAACTGCTGATGGATCCTGCCGTCAGCATCGTCACCCTGGTCGGCCAGGCCGGCACCGGCAAGACGCTGCTGGCCATCGCCGCCGGACTGCATCTGGTCCAGCGCGAACACCTTTACGACCGCATCCTGGTTTCGCGCCCGATCGTGCCGCTCGGCAAGGACATCGGCTATCTGCCGGGCGACAAGGAGGAGAAGCTCTCGCACTGGATGGAACCGATCTTCGACAACCTCGACTACCTGCTGCGCAAGTCCCAGCCCGAGCCCCCCGCCGGCGCCAAAAAGGCCCAGCGCCGCCTGACTCCCCAAGAACGCATCGACCATTTGCTTGACACCGACATCCTGGAGCTTGAGGCCCTAACCTATATCAGGGGACGCTCAATCTCAAAACAGTTCATCATCATCGACGAGGCCCAGAACCTGACGCCGCACGAGGTCAAGACCGTGGTCAGCCGGGCCGGAGAGGGTTCTAAGATCATCCTCACCGGCGACCCCTACCAGATCGACAACCCCTATCTGGACGCCTCCAGCAACGGCCTGACCTATGCCGCGGAGCGCATGAAAGAGCTGCCGATCCACGGCCACGTGACCCTGCACCGCAGCGAGCGCAGCCAGCTCGCCGCGTTCGCCGCGAAATACCTTTAATCTGCTTTTGCGCTTTATCAAACCAGACACAGAGAGGAATACATGAACAAAGCCAAATCGTTTTTCATTGCCGGTTTAACCACAGGCATGTTCGTGGCCGCCGTACTGGGAGCCTTCATCATAAGGCCAAAAAGAGGAGCCTCGTCCGACCGGATCGTCATTAAACTGGCGCACGGCCTCGAAGAGTCGCACCCCGTCCACCAGGGCATGCTCTTCATGCGCAAGCGCCTGGAGGAGCTGACCGGCGGGCGGGCGTCGCTGGACGTGTATTCCGGCGGCGTGCTGGGCAGCGAAACCGACTGCCTTGAACAGGTGCAAAAAGGCGAGCTGGCCATGACCAAGGTCTCGACCGCGGCGATGGAGGCTTTCCTGCCGGAAATGAAGGTCTTCAGCGTGCCTTTCGCCTTCCGCGACGCGGAACATTTCTGGAACACCCTGCACAGCCCCGTCGGCGAGCGCATGCTTGAGATGGGCGTAACCCGGAATTTCCGCGGCCTGTGCTACTACGATTCCGGCGTCCGCAACTTCTACTCCACAAAAAAACCGATCCGCACGGTGGAGGATGTCAGCGGCATGAAGGTGCGCGTGATGAACAGCCGCACCGCCATGGACATGATCAAGGCCATGGGCGGCAGCCCCTGCCCCATCAGTTGGGGCGAGTTGTACACCGCGCTCGCGCAGGGCACGGTCGACGCCGCCGAGAACAACCCGCCCTCTTTTGTCAGCAGCCGCCACTATGAGGTCTGCAAGTATTTCATCGCCACCGGCCACCAGCGCATACCCGACATGCTGATTGTCGGCACCCGCACCTGGGACGGTCTGCCGGAACACATCCGGAAAGCCATGCGGCAGGCCGCCGCAGAATCAGAGACTTTCCAGCGCGAGCTTTGGAAAAAGATGACCGAAACCAGCCTGGCCAAGGCCAGGGAGAG
>JAQWAM010000017.1 GCA_028707675.1 Kiritimatiellia bacterium
ATGTCGGCGGCCATGCCGTCGGGCAGGAAGGTGTTGGCCGGATCGATGTTGATGTGATTGAAAAGGTTCTGGTTCATGTAATAGCGGTACGAACCCGGGTGCTCGACCGGCAGGCCGATGTACTCGTCGAGATTGAAAGTCCGGCAGCGCGAAAAATCCAGACCCTCGTCGCGGTGCATCTCCGCCAGCCGGGCGTAAAGCCGCTCCATGGTGCGTCCGGTGGCCAGGCCCAGCACGAGATCGGGCTTGGCTCTGACGGCTTTGGCGATAATGGCGGCCACGAGGCTGCAGGCCGCTTCGGTGTCGGGTCGTATTGCAATTTCCATGATCGTCTCCTTTGATAATGCCGAAAAGTTTGTGATGCGTAAAAATGATGCTTTACGCAAAAACCGCTATACGAGCGCAAATGTCACGCCCGCCTCACCCATGGATACATGGACGGCAGATCGGACATTTGCGCTGATCTTAACATAAAACGGTATCTCTTAATATCACAAGTCGAATGCCCATGAAAAAAATGCGTTTGTTATTTCGTGTAGGGCTTTTTGGGGTGGTAGTGGTTGTGCAGAAGTTTGTGAGCCTTTTTGCCCAGCGGCTCGCCGATGTAATCGGCGTAAAGCTTCTGGACCTGCGGGTTAAGGTGCGACATGCGGATGGCGCATTTCTCGTCGTCGGCGTAGATCCCGGCGGTGCGGGCTTTGCGCACGGCGTCGGTGGCGCCGGTGGGCTGTCCGCCGCCGCCTACGCAGCCGCCGCGGCAGGCCATGACCTCTATGAAGTCATAACGCGGTTTGCGGCCGGCCTTGCGATCCTCGCGCACGGCGTTGAGCACCTGTTCGACATTGCCCATCTGATGAGCCACGGCGATGCGCACCTTTGTGCCCTTGATATCGATCTCCGCCTCTTTCACGCCATCCATGCCGCGCACCGACTCGAAGTTGATCGAGGGTGGCCGGGCATCGCCGGTGATCAGGCAGTAGGCCGTGCGCAAGGCGGCCTCCATCACGCCGCCGGTCACGCCGAAGATCGTGCCCGCGCCGGTGTAGTCGCCGAGGATCGAATCAGCCGCCTCTTTTTCCAGATGTGTGAAATCGATGCCCGTGCTCTTGAACATGCGCGCGAGCTCGCGGGTGGTGATCGAGACGTCGATATCCTGATAGCCGCTGGCGAACATGGTCTCGCTGCGCGAGATCTCATACTTTTTCGCCGTACACGGCATGACCGAAACCATGAAGATTTTGGAGGGGTCGATACCCATCTTTTCAGCATAGTAGGTTTTAGACAGCACGCCCAATATTTGCTGCGGGGACTTGGCCGTCGAGAAATTATCCATGAAATCCTGCGCGTACTTCTCCATCCAGTCGGTCCAGGACGGGCAGCAGGAGGTGATCAGCGGCAAAGTCCCGCCTTTGGTGAAGCGCTGGATGAACTCGCTGCCCTCCTCCATGATCGTGACGTCGGCGCTGTAGTTGGTGTCGAAGACCGCTTTGAAGCCCAGGCGTCGCAACCCGGCGTAGGTCTCGCCGGTCATCAGGGTTCCGGGCGGCAGCCCGAATGCCTCGCCGATGGCCACGCGCACGGCCGGGGCGATCTGCACCACGCAATGCTTTTCAGGGTCGCGCAGGGCGTTCCAGACTTCCAGCGTCTGGTCGCGCTCGTAAATGGCGCCGACCGGGCAGTGCGCCGAGCACTGGCCGCATTTGATGCACGGCGACTCGTTGAGGGTGACATCGGCGGCGGGCGCGATGCGGGTATTTTCGCCGCGCCCGATGAACTCCAGCGCCCAGACGTTCTGCATCTGCTGGCACACTATCACGCAGCGGCCGCACTTGACGCATTTTTCCGGGTTCAGGACGATCGAGGGTGTTGATTTGTCGACCGGTATGCTGGGCACGTCGGTCGGGAAGGGTATCTCTCGGATGCCGAAGTCAGCGGCGAGCTTCTGCAGCTCGCAGTTGCCGCTGCGCGGGCACTGCAGGCAGTCGTTCGGGTGGTTGGCCAGAATCATCTCCAGCACTGTGCGGCGCACTTTGACGATATCCGCGTCATGAGTGGTTATTTTCATGCCCGGCGCCACTTCCGTGCAGCATGAGCGCAGGAGCTTCTGCGAACCGGCGGAGCGCACCACGCAGATTCCGCACGCGGCCCACGGCTTCAGGTCGTCGTGGTAGCAGAGAGTCGGAATTTTGACATGCACCTTGCCGGCGGCCTTCAGGATCGTCGTGCCCGCCGGGACCTCGACCGGTATGCCGTTGATTTCGAGTTTTACCATGTTTGACATTGGACAAGACCTTTCGATGATTAAGAGCGGTTGACGGCGTTGAACTTGCACACATCGAAGCACTGTCCGCACTTGATGCACTTTGCGGAGTCGATGACATGCGGCTGCTTGCGCTCTCCCGCGATCGCGTTGACCGGGCACACCCGCGCGCAAGCCGTGCAGCCGACGCATTTTTCAGTGTTGATGCTGTAGCTCAAGAGATTCTTGCACTTGCCCGCGCGGCATTTCTTATCGACGATGTGTTCCCTGTACTCGTCCATGAAGTAGCGCAAGCTGGACTGGACCGGATTAGACGCAGTCTGCCCCAAGCCGCACAGGGAGGCGCGGGACATGGCTTCGCTGATAGCCAGCATTTTGTCGATGTCCTCAAGCTTTCCCTCGCCGTTGCAGATATTGGCCAGATAGTTGAGCAGCTTACGCCCGCCGATGCGGCACGGGGCGCACTTGCCGCAGGATTCGTCCACCGTGAAATCGAGGTAGAACTTGGTGACGTCCGGGATGCAGTCGTCCTCGTCCATGACGATCAGGCCGCCCGAGCCCATGATGGAACCGATCTTGCTCAGGTTTTCGTAATCGATGGGGGTGTCGAGGAACTGCGGCGGGATCATGCCGCCTGAGGGCCCGCCGGTCTGCGCGGCCTTGAAGGCCTTGCCGCCGCGGATGCCGCCGCCGATATCGAAAATGATCTCGCGCAGGGTGGTTCCCATCGGCACCTCGATCAGGCCGGAATTATTGATCTTGCCGGTCAGCGCGAACACCTTGGTGCCTTTGGACGTGGCGGTGCCGATCTTGCTGAACCAGAGGTTGCCCTTGAGCAGGATCACAGGGATATTGGCGAGGGTCTCGACGTTGTTGATCACGGTCGGGCATCCCCACAGGCCTTTCACCGCCGGGAAGGGCGGCCGGGGCGAGGGCATGCCGCGCTTGCCTTCGATAGACGCGAGCAGGGCGGTCTCCTCGCCGCAGACGAAAGCGCCCGCGCCGAGGCGGATCTCGATGTTGAAAGAAAAGCCGCTGCCGAGGATGTTTTTGCCGAGCAGGCCGTATTCATGGGCCTGCTTGATCGCGTTCTCCAGCCTTTGGATGGCCAGCGGATACTCCGCGCGGATGTAGATGAAGCCGGTGTCGGCGCCGATGGAGTAGCCGGCTATGGCCATGGCTTCGAGAACCGAGTGGGGGTCGCCTTCCAGTGTCGAGCGGTCCATATAGGCGCCGGGATCGCCCTCGTCGGCGTTGCAGACCATGTACTTCTGGCCAGCGGGCTGAACGGCCGCGAATTCCCACTTCTTGCCGGTCGGGAAGCCGGCGCCGCCGCGCCCGCGCAAACCCGACTTGGAGACCTCGTCGATGACATCGCGCGGCTTCATTTCGAACAGCGCCTTCTCCAGCGCCTTGTAGCCGTCGCGCGCGATGTATTCGTCGATCTTGTCGGGATCGATCACGCCGCAGTTGCGCAGCACGATGCGGAACTGCTTCTGGTAAAAATCAATGCCTTCGATGCCGACGTTGCGCTTGCTCTGGTTCTTGTCGTAAAGCAGCCGGGAAACGACGCGTCCTTTGACCAGATGCTCTTTGACGATCTCTTCGGCGTCTTCGGGCTTGACCTCGACGTAAAAGGTGTCCTGCGGCAGGATTTTTACGATCGGGCCTTTCTCGCAAAAGCCCAGGCAGCCGGTGCGCACGACTTGAACGTCATTGACAAGGCCGTTCTCTTCCACCGCTTTTTTAAGCGCAGCGAACAGCTCGATGCCGCGGTTGGACTCGCAGGCAGTGCCGCCGCACACCAGAATGTATTGTTTGTAGGCCATGATATTATTTCCCGGGTTCGCTGACGATATCCATGGACGGTTTATCGCAAATGTGGTTGTCGATGAGGTGCTTGTTGATGATATGCTCGTCAACAATGCGCTTGCCGGTGCCGGAGTCGACCTTGCCGTAGATCACTGGCGGCATGTCGGGGGTGACGACCTCCACGGTCGGTTCGGAGTGGCAGGAGCCCATGCAGCCGGTCTGGCGCACCAGCACATGGGTGATGCCGCGGGCGTCCAGCTCGTCGATGATGGCGTTGAAAGTGTCTTTGGCGCCGGCGGCGATGCCACAGGTGCCCATACCCACGATGATTTGCGCGTCCTTGTTGGAAGGGTCACGCTTCTCCATGAGTTTCTGTTTTTCCGCGCGCAATTTTCTTAAGTCGTCAAGTGTCAGTTTTGCCATTGCAGGTTTCTCCCTCTATTGAATCAGATTCTGTTCTTGAGAACGCATGTACTGCCGGGCCAGGACCAGGTTGCCGGACGTTTCCAAATCGCCAAGCGCGGCTATCAGGTCGCTGCGGCGCACCGTATAAGCGTCATTCGGTGTCGCCCGGCGCAAGATCAGCTCGTGGTTGCCGCCCGATGCCATCAGCAACAGCGCGGTGTCGGGCAGTTCGCCGAAAGGCGGCATGTCGATGTTGCGTGTGTCGAACGTGAACTCGAGCGTGGTGCCTTTGCCCGGCTGGGAGCGGATGTCGGCCTTGCCGCCTGCCGCCTCCACAGTCTGGAAGAGCAGCGGCAGCCCCAGACCCACACGCCGGTGATCGTGCTTGCCCGCCTCGCTGTAAAAGGGATCAAGGCTTTTTACGAGCGTCGCCTCGTCCATGCCCTTGCCGTTGTCCGTGACCCGTATTTTCAGCATGTCCGGTTCGGTCTGCACATCCAGATCCACCAGCGACGCGGCCGCCTCGACCGAGTTTTGCACCAGGTCGGCGATTATGTCACAGATGGTGGCGTGCATTTGTCAGCCCTTCTTGGTTTTGGCGATGATGCCGCGCAAATCCTCGGTTTTGACCTTGCCGAACACCTCGCCGTTGATCACCATGACCGGCGCGAGCCCGCAGCAGCCCAGGCAGCGCACCGCCTCGACCGAGAACTCTCCATCGGGAGTGACCGTGTTGAGTCCGACGCCCAAGATGCCCTCAAGCTCCTCGATAATGTCTTCTCCGCCTTTCAGGTAGCAGGCCGTTCCCATGCAGACCTGAATCTGGTTGCGGCCCGGCTTCTTGAGCTTGAAGAAATTATAGAAGGTGATGACGCCGTAAATTTTTGCCAGCGGTATCTCCAGCAAACCCGCGACTTCAAAAGCCACCTCGCGGGGGATATACCCGAAGCTCTGTTGAACACGGTGCAGAACCATGATCAGGTTGCCGGGCTTGTTTTTCCATTCGGCGATAAAGGCCTTAAGCTCGGGAGTGAGCTTGTGCGGGCTTTCCGCCGGTTTGTCTGCGGTATTCACGGTTAAACACCTCCGCGTTGTCTCTGGCTTGCACCGTCTCCAAGACAGAGCGTTAAAGGGTCAAAAAAAGATAAATATTATGACAAAATAACAAAGGCTGTGCCAAGCACAAAAGCGGCAGATTTTCAGATTGTTCAAAACACGGCGGTCATATATATTACCAAATTCACAAAACATCCGGCTTGAATAAGAGGAAGCGGGCAGGTAGCAGGGTTCAGGGTTCTGGGAATAAGGGTGCGGGAGCAAGCCCGGCACTAATGTTGTTTGGTGCAGACCGTTTAGCGGAAAGAGATCTTTTATGACAATGGCTGAAGTGGCAGAGGCTTTGCAGGCGGAAGTTCTGGTCGAGGGCGAGGGGTACCGTAAAGAAGTGCGGCATGTCGTGGCGTCGGACCTGATGAGCGACGTGTTGCTGGTGGACGAGGACGACATGCTGCTGCTGACCTCTTTGGCGGGGGACCAGGTGCTGCGCACGGCGCAGATCGTGGGCGCGGCGGGGGTTATAGTGGTCAACGGCAAGCCCCTGCCGTCCTCTATGGTCTATGTGGCCGACACCCTGCGCATGACTTTGGCCACCTGTCGGCTTGCCAAATACGACGCTTGCGTTGCGGTACAAGCTGCTTTGCAATCCCGAAAATGAGCGGTTCCGACAAAGCACGGATTTTTCTGGAACCCAAGTCCGTCTCCGGGGCGGGCGTGGGCAACGACCCCTTGGTGCTGCTGGAACTGATCCAGCGGCTCAAGGTGCGGGACGTGATGACATCCGATCTGGCGACGGTGCCGCGGTCGGCGGCTTTGCGTGACGCGCAGGAGCTGATGCGGCGGAAGAAGATCAGCGGGGTGCCGGTGGAGGAGGACGGGCGTTTCTTCGGCCTGGTCAGCATTGACGACATTATCCGTGCCTTGGGCGGCGGGTATATCGGGGACGCTTGCGGCAAGCACATGACGACCAAGCTGGTAGTGCTGGAAGAAGACATGCCCATATCGTTTGCCCTGCGTTATTTCGGGCGCTACCATTACGGGCGTTTCCCGGTGCTCAACCGTGAGCGGCGGCTGGTCGGCATCATCTGCCAGCGCGACATCAACCGTGTGCTGCTGGTTGAGCTTTCCAAGGAACTGAACCGCCTGGAGATGGCGTCGGGCAAAGAATTGACCCCAGAGGGCTTGCCCGACTTATACCTGGTGCGTGAATTCACTGTCTGCAAATATGATTTCGAGAACGCGGGCAAGGCCGCCAATGAGATCAAGCATCTGCTGCAGGCGCGTAAGTTGCCCCCTAAGCTGATACGGCGGATCGCGGTGGCGGCGTATGAACTGGAGATCAACCTGTGCGTCCATTCCGACGGCGGCATGCTTTCCTGCCGGATCGCCGACGGTAAGGCCGAGGTGGTGGCCCGGGACGCGGGACCGGGCATCGAGGATGTGGAGTGGGCCTGCCGGGACGGCACTTCAACAGCCAACGAATGGATAAGGTCGCTCGGTTTCGGCGCCGGCATGGGGCTGGTCAATGTCAAGCGGGTGGCGGACGAGTTCGATGTCAAATCGAAAAAAGGCTCCGGCACAACTGTCCGGGCAGCCGTGATGGTCAAAGGGGTAGAGATTAGCCCGCAGCGCGCGGAACGCGAACAAACGAAGGGGATAACGTGAACGCCGAACGCCGAACATCGAACGTTGAAGTTATAGGTAAGGTGTGTTTATGAAACTGAAGGATATGATTGTCGCGTGCGGTTTGGACCCGGTCAATGTGCCGGATGCGGAAGCCGAGATCAGGTCGGCCTACACGTCAGACCTTTTGAGTGATGTGGTGGCGCATTGTCCCGAGGGCGCGATTTTGATAACGGTGCAGAACCATAAAAACACCGTGGCGGTGTGTACGCTGGTAGGTGCGCCTGCCATCCTGATCGCTCACAAGCGGGAAATCCCCGCAGATATGCGTGAGGCGGCGACGCGGGAGGGCGTGGCATTACTGCACACTTCCGACAGCCAGTTTGCCGTCTCATGCAAGGTCGGCGCGGTTCTGGGCATAGATTCGCGTTAGAACCAGCACGGTCGTGTCAATCATTGCCGTGAGGGATGAACATTCTTAAGTCCCGCGATGTTAACGCGTCCCATTTGTCACGCGCGCGTTTCACGCAGGTTGCGCGTGAGTGCGGAGATGATGTTCTCTTCGGTGATGATGCCCAGCACATTGCTTTTGCCCTTTGCACGGACCAGCGCCAGATGCTTGCGGTGCTTGCGCATCAACGGCAGAACGTCATCGGCCTGCAGGTCCGCGTCGACAAAGAGCGGCGCCTGCATGTAGTCAGCGGCACAGTTGCGGGACGGGTCCGGCGCGGCGATCATGATGTCCAGAACGTTTAGCACACCTACACACGATTGATTGTCGGTGTCGAAAACCGGCAACCGGGTGTGTCCGGAGTCCCTGACCAACCCATAGCATTGCGAGAGCATGGCGTTTGCCGTTGTTTTAGTCACCTGCGGCAAAGGAGTCATTAACTGTGCGGCTGTCTGCGCGTGAAGCGTCAGCACACGGTTGATCATCATGCGCTCGAAGGCCGTTATGCGTGATCCGTCCTTGGCGTCGCTGACAACATTCTGCAAGTATTCGCGCGTCATCAGAAAACGCCGGTCGCCCTCTCCGCTATTGGGCGTGAGCCACTGGGTCAGCAGCATGACCAGGCCGGTTAACGGGGTCAGCATTCTTTCAATGACGTAAAAAGGCCGGATCACATACATCGTTCGCCGCAAAGGGCGTGTCGTAAAGAACAGCTTCGGCAGATATTCGCTGAAGCACAGCACCATCAAGGCCATCACGAACTGCCAGACGATTTGCGCGGCAGGGTAATTGCGCAGATGCAATTGCGCCAAACCGGCCGAAAGCGTCGCGAAAGCTACATTCATCAGGTTGTTGCCGATCAGGATTGTCGCGAGAAAGCTTTGCATATCTGAAAGACATTTATCAAGCATGGCCGCCGCCTTTGAGCCAGAACGCACCAAATGCGCCAGCCGCGCCCGATTGATGCATAACGTGCCTGTTTCCATGCCAGAGAAGAAAGCGCTTCCCATGAAACAGAATAGCAAAAATAAAATGTGCAGCTCAGTTGTCACAGGAGGCCGTCCTCGTCATTTGTATCGTAGCCGATATCATACTCGTCAGGCGGCAGGCCTTCCTCTTCCGGTTCCGGCCTTTCCAGAATTTCAATAAGCACATCCTGTATGCGCCGTTTGCGCATGCTGCGTACTGTGACCCGGCAGCCCTGCGCTTCCACGGTCTGCCCGACGCGCGGCAGCATCCCGCCGGCGTGGAATGTGATCCAGCCCGCGATGCGGTCGGAGTCGTCGGCATCCAGTTCCATTTCCAACTGGTGGTTGATCTCGTCGAGGCTGGCGGATCCGTCGGCCAGCCAGACCTCATCTTGCAGCCTGCGTATCACAGAACCTTCGATTATGCCGTCCTTAGCCACCGGCGCGGTTATCAGTTCCAGAATGTCGCCGCGCGTGATCAGACCTGCGGTTCCGCCATATTCGTCCAGAACGCATGCGATATGTTTGCCGCTGCGCTGAAAAGTCACCAGCAGGTCGTCCAAAGCCACATTTTCCGGAACGAACAACGCCGGCATGGTGGCTTTACGAACGTCATGGACGGGGTCAAGCAGAAACTGCACCGTATCCAAGAACCCCTCGATGGCGTCGGGCGATCTGACATATACCGGCATATAACGGTGCCTGGCTTTGCGGGCGGTTTCGATCTGCTGATCAGGCGGAGTGTCGAGATCGAGCCCGACCATATCCACGCGCGGGGTCATCTCGTCACTGGCCATCAGTTCGGAAAGCCGCATGATGCCCTCCATCATGGAAGCTTCCTCAGCGTCGAGAACCCCCTGTTCCTCTCCCATCTCGACCATTGTCATCAGTTCGTCATTAGAGAGAGCGCGTCGCTCGCGGCGCAAAGATTTTTTAAACACCTTGGAGCCGGTTGTGAGCGCCAGGCTGAAAGGGCGCAGCAGGCGCAGCCAGAAGGTCACCAGCCGCACACAAAAAGGGGCGAGGCGCTCGGCGTTTATGATGGCCAGACGTTTAGGGGTGACCTCGCCGAACAGCAGCAGGGCGACGGTCATGACGGGAATGGCTATAAACTCTCCGCGTCCCGGGAAAATCTCTTCAAAAAGCAGGTAGCCGAGGCTGGCAATGGAAAAATTTGTGAGCGAGTTGCCGACCAGAATGGTGGACAGAACCATGCCGGGGGCGCTGAGCAGGGTTTCCAGCCGCGCACCGGACTCGGGGTCACGGTTCCTGATCCTTTGCATCTGGATCGGCGACAGCGAAAACAGCACTGTTTCGCTTCCTGAAAAGCAGGCCGAGAGCACGAAAAGAACGAGCAGCGCCAAGCCTGTCAGCAATAGTGTAATAATACTCATGGTTCGGAAACATCGTCAACGGTCAGGCGGGTACGGTGTCCGCTGCCCAGAGACTCTATCTCCATATCGCGTATCATCCAGCGGTCGCCGGTCTTCTTGACCCTTTGCACCCACATGCGGCGCACGGCGTCGCCTTGCGGGTCGAGCTGCTCGGCTTGCATGACACAGCGCAAACGCCGGTCGACCCAGACTCTCACCGCCGAACAGCCGGGTATCGGCGCGGGCGGCACCGTGACCAGGATGTCGCAGTCGCGCCCGTTGCGGCTTTCGCCTCTGGGAGTGTCGTAGAAACGCGCGTCTTTCCACCAAAGGAAATCAAGCGTCAGATCCAGCCAGGTCATGTCGGTGCCGCGCACGCGTCCGGCGAAAGATGGCGCTTCGACCGGACTCTGTTCCGGCCCCTTGAACAATTTTATCCGGGCCGGGCGGTCGCCGTTGCGCGTCATCACGGCCCTTTCCTCCAAGGTGTCGCCTGCGGGACCCAGCAGCAGCACTTCCGCGGTGGGCGGCGAAGCGCCCCAGTCCATCAGGAGCTTGTAGGGGTGCTCGGCCAGGACTATGCCGCGCAGCTTGCGCACCGTAAGCGTGCCTTTCAATAAAAGCCTGTCGGTAGGTATGAGGTCCCGGCAGGCGTTCAATATCTGCACGGCTGTCAAATTTTCATCTGCCACACCCTCTTCGGTGGAGGGTCGGGCGGGATCGCCTGACGCGGCGAGAGCGCCGGTGAACGCGAAGAGCGGTATCCAGATCAGCAGAAAGTTTTTCTTCAAAATTACCCCGGTGTGCGTTTGGTGCAGCGCGATCCGCTTGCCGCAGTTACCCGCGCTTTTGTTGGAGTTATACCAAAAACGCGCCAACCGCGCAACACAGGGCGCGGATTCAGATAAGTCGCCCCTTGCCAAAAATAGAATTGCTGGATGATTATGACTTTACCAGACGGACTAATTCGTCCAAACTGCTGTCAGTAGGCATGGCGAAGAGGCAGCGGCCGTTGCTGTGGTCATTTCCGGAGAGCGGTAAGTGCGGCGGTGATTTCGCGGCCTTTGGCTTCGATCAGGGCGAGGAGGTCGGCGGGGGTGCGGTCGTCGACCTCGGGCTTTTTGTTGGGGTTCACGGCCTTGAGGTCGTAGACGGCGTCTTCGATCTCGCCGGCTTTGGCCAGATCGGA
>JAQWAM010000437.1 GCA_028707675.1 Kiritimatiellia bacterium
GGCGGCAAGACCGCGCTTTGGTACGGTGCCAGCGATACCCGTTTCGCCTTGACCGTCTCAAACAACTCAGGGTGCGGCGGCGCCAAGCTCAACCGCATGAGCCTGCCGCGCTCGGAGAGCATCGCAGTTATCAACAAAGCGTTCCCGCACTGGTTCTGCGAGAATTTCAAGCGGTACGGCGGCAACGAGGAGTCTTTGCCGGTTGACCAGCACATGCTGGTGGCGCTGATGGCGCCGCGGCTGGCGTATGTGGCCTCGGCCACGCTGGACGACTGGGCCGGCCAGCCCGGAGAGTTTCGCTCCTGCGAGCTGGCATCACCGGTCTGGAGACTCTACCGCAAGCAAGGGTTGGTCGGCGTCTGGCCGCCGCCGGACACGCCTCTGCACGGCGGCCGCGTCGGCTACCACCAGCGCAGCGGTAAGCACAACTTGGAATTGTACGACTGGGAACGCTTCATGGATTTCGCCGACCGGCACTGGAAGAGATAGCGTGAAGGGGATTCTGCGCTGATTATACCCCGGAGCCGTTTTTTTATGCAGATTTTCGGGGCGCTTGCGTTTGTGCGGGGTATGCATCAGAATCAATCTGTTAAAACACCGTACAGGAAGGAAGCATACATGGCTGGGATCATTGACAAATTTCGTCTCGACGGTAAAAAAGCGCTGGTTACCGGAGCCGGCCGCGGTATCGGCCGCAGCTTTGCCACCGCTCTGGCAGAGGCCGGGGCCGACGTTGCGGTCGTCGATATTCTTGGGGAAGACGCCATGCGCACCGCCGGGGAAATCGCCGCCGCGACCGGCCGCCGCGTGTTCGGAATTCACGCCGACATCGCGCAAATCGAAGACGTCCGGCGCATGGTGGCTGAAACCGTTGACGCCTTCGGCCGTCTCGATATCGCTGTCAATAACGCTGGCATCTCGATCCCGATCAAACCGGCGCTCGATGTAACCGACGAGGAATGGCGACGCCAGCTCGACGTTAATCTGAACGGGACGTGGAACTGTGTGCGCGAAGAGGCGCGTGTGATGATCCCGAACCGGTATGGCAAAATCATCAACACCGGTTCGATCTGCGGGCACATCATCTGGCCGACGCCCCAACTGCCCTACAGCGTATCGAAAGCCGCGGTGCTCCACCTGACGCGGGCGGCCGCGGCGGAATTCATCCGCTACGGCATACGCGTCAACAGCATCAGTCCGGGCGTGACCAAGGTTGAAGACCTGTTTCCTGAGGTGATCGACACCTTCTTCAAGACCGCCCCGATCGATCGCTACGGCTTGCCGGAGGATCATCAGGGGGCGCTGATCTTCTTGGCCGGGCCGCTTTCGGACTTCATGATCGGGCAGGATCTGGTGCTCGACGGCGGCTATACCATCATGTGACAACGAACGGAGTGAAAGCCCGTGAAACTTACCGAAGCTGAACTTGCCGAATGCAGGGATCTCGCCCTGAAAATCCGACGGCATTGCTTGAACATGGTTCACAAGGGACAGAGCGGCCACATTGGCAGCATGTTGTCGATGGCCGACATCCTGCCGGTTCTCTACACCAAGATTCTTAACGTGTCCCCGAAAGAACCTAAAATGCCGGAGCGCGACCGGTTCATTCTCAGCAAGGGGCACGGCGGCGCGGCGGTGCTGGCAACGCTGGCCGAACGCGGGTTCTTTCCGCTCGACTGGCTCGGCACGTACTATCAGGACGCCGGCAAGTTGAGCGGCCATATCTCTCATCATATTCCCGGCGTCGAGTTTTCGACAGGGTCGCTAGGTCACGGCTTGCCGGTCGCCTGCGGAATGGCGCTGGCCGCCAAGCGCGACAAGGCCCTTCACCGGGTCTTCTGCATGGTCAGCGATGGCGACTGCGACGCCGGCTCCACTTGGGAGGCGATCATGCTAGCGGGACAGCACCACTGGGACAACCTGGTGATGCTGGTCGACTACAACCAGCTTCAGGCGCTCGGCGGATCCAAGGACATCATCAACCTGAACCCGCTCGCGCCAAAACTTGAACAATTCGGTTGGGCCGCGCTTGATGCCGACGGCCATGACCAGCAGGCGGTTTACAAAGCGTTAATCCGGTTGCCGCTTTGCGCCGGTAAACCCTCGGCGATCATTTTCCACACCATCAAGGGGAAAGGCGTGAGCTTTATGGAAAACAACTACAAGTGGCACTACGGCGGTCTCACTGACACTATGCTGAACCGGGCGTTGAAAGAGGTTGAGGAGGCTGCATTATGAGAAAAACTTTCAATCAGGAACTGCTGCAGATCGCCTGGGATAATCCGCGCGTTTATATGATCCTTGCCGATATCGGTTACGGCGAGATCGAAGATTTCGCCAACGCTTTCCCGGAGCGGTTCATCAATTGCGGTGTGGCCGAGCAGAACATGACCGGTGTCGCCTGCGGCGTCGCCATGGAGGGCAATATCGCCATCACGTACTCGATCGCGAATTTCCCGACCCTCCGCTGCCTCGAACAGGTCCGCAACGATGTCTGTTACCATAACGCCAACGTCAAGATCATCATCATCGGCGGCGGGATGGCCTACGGGGAACTCGGTATCTCCCACCATTCGACCGAAGATATCGCGATCATGCGCGCGCTGCCGAATATCGTGGTGCTCGCGCCCTGCGACATTCCGGAAGCCCGGGCCGCGACCCGCGCGATGATGGCTCACAACGGG
>JAQWAM010000438.1 GCA_028707675.1 Kiritimatiellia bacterium
CTCTGGATGCGGAGACGGTTCAGATCGGGACCGAGACGATCGATGTTGACGGACGTTCGCAGTCGTTCATCGCTAATGTTCGTTTGATCCCGCCCGGCGACGCGCTCAACGCGGTTGTGGACCCCCCGGAAATGCTGGTAAATGTTCTGATCCGCAGTGAGAAAAAAACTACCCGGATAGAACGTGTGCCGGTTATCGTGGTACCGCCGCTGCGGGCTGCTCCGCGTTGGCGGGTGGAGCCCGGGACAGTGGACGTGGAGATCACAGGCCGGTCCGAGGTGGTGGACGGCATCGCCTTCGGCGAGATTATCGCTTCGGTTAGCGGAGCCGCCGCCGCCGCGAGTTCATCGGTCACCAATAATGTCGATGTCACCCTGCACATTCGGCAAGGTCTCGCGGTTGACGAAATGCGTCCGATCCCGGATAAGGTCAAATTGGTGCCTTTGTCGCCTGATGTTGACGCCGAACCCAAAGTTTATTGACGGATTGTTATGTCTGAAGACCTAAAACTTAAAGATGAAGAGAAGCAAGATGCGGAAAGGCGGGTGTGCCGGCGTGTTTTCGGCGCGCTGCTTTTTCCGGTGGCGTTATTTCCGCTGCTGAGTCTGGTCACTTACGATTGGCGGGACATATCCTGGCTAAACGTGCCGCCGCTTACGCCGCCCGCCAACCTTATCGGTGTGGCCGGGGCATGGTCGGTTTTTATAGGCTATAGCCTGCTGGGTCTCGCTTTGTGGCTTGTGCCATTCTTTGTGTTACTTTTGAGCTTCATGCTGCTGTCCGGGAGGAATCTGCGTATAGGGCGGCGTTCGGCGTGGATGGGTTTGTTTACGGTGGCTTTGTGTTGCCTTCTACAGTTGGGCGGAGCGACGGTTTTCGACGGAATTCTGGAGAGCTTGAATCTTAAGCCTAACGCCGGCGGCGCGGTGGGCTATTGGCTGATGACCCGGTTGCTTGCGCGCTGGTTCAGCCCGGTGGGCGGCGGTATACTGATGCTCAGTATAATGCTAATGGCTTTTCTGATGGCGCTGGGGTTGCGCAATGTCTTGCGTGCGGTGACGCGAGTGGCGGGATGGTGGGGTGAGCGCCGGACGGATGCCGAGGGTGAGCATGTGTTTACGGAGTTCGAGGACGGGCTTACGGAAAAAGAACGCGAGCGCCGACATCGCCAGTCCATCAAAGAGGCTGCGCGCCGGGCCAAGGAAGAGGCGCGCCGGGCTAGAGCCGAGGAACGGCAACGCGAGAAGGACGCGCGCGTGGCGCACGCCAGCTTGACCGCACAATCGGACAGCGCTACGGCGGAACCGGCGGCGGGTAGCGGTGTCACCGATGACGAATCGCGTCCTAAATCCGGTTTGCGGAAGCGGTTGGAGCAGGCCCGTCAGGTGGCGCTGGCCGAACGTTTGCGAGAGCGCCAGCGCGTTCCCGCCGCTCCCGCTGAGCCGTCGCCCGCCGCGCTGTCGTCTGCCGCGCCGGTGGCCGCGCCGGTGGCTCCGCGACCGGAAAGGATGGCATATCCGCTGCCGCCGGTGTCCTTGCTCAACCCGATCCCGCAGGGTAGCGCGGATCACGGCAACATTGAGGAAACATGCGAAGTTTTGGTCGAGACCCTGCGCCAGTTCAATGTGCCGGTCGAGGTCATCGGCACCACGCCCGGACCAGTGGTTACCCAGTATGAACTGCGTCCGGCGCCCAACATCAAGGTTGAACGCATCGCGAGCCTGACCGCCAACCTGCAGATGGCTTTGGAGGCGAACAGCCTGCGGGTCCAGGCGCCGATTCCGGGCAAGAACGCGGTGGGCATCGAGGTCCCCAACCGGCGCGCTCTGCCTGTGACCTTCAGGGAGATAGTCGGGGGCGCCGCTTGGAGCAAAGGCCGGTACGAGGTGCCGCTGGCTTTGGGCAAAGACGTGGCCGGAAATGACCTGATATACGATTTGACCAAAGCGCCGCACCTGCTGGTGGCGGGCGCCACGGGCGCTGGCAAGAGCGTATGCCTTAACTCTATACTCAATGGCTTTCTGATGAGCCGCACGCCTGAGCAATTGCGCCTGATTCTGGTTGACCCCAAGCGTGTCGAGTTCACCTGCTACAACGATCTGCCGCACCTGCTGGTGCCAGTCATAAACGATCCCAAGAAGGTCGCCTTCGGTCTGCGGTGGGCTATCACCGAGATGGAGAAACGCTACCGGATGCTGCAGAAGACGGGATGCCGTAATATTGTGGCCTTCAACAATCGGCAGATCGCCACACAGGAAGAGCTGTTCGACGACAGCGGATTGCCTGTCGCGCCCCAGGCTCGTGACGATATCCCCGCCAAGCTGCCATATATCGTGATCGTCGTGGATGAGGTGGCGGATATCATCGCGTCGGTCGGCAAGGAGGTAGAGCCGGCTATCGCGCGGCTGACATCATTGTCACGGGCGGTCGGCATACACCTGATTCTGGCAACGCAGCGGCCGTCGGTCGACGTGATCACCGGCACGATCAAGTCGAATATTCCCGGTAGATTGGCGTTCAAAGTGTCGCAGTCGAATGACAGCCGGACTATTCTGGACAGCCCCGGCGCTGAAGAGCTGATCGGCAAGGGCGATTTCCTGTTCCTGAAAGAGGGGTCGCAGCTTATCCGCGCTCAGGGCGCGTGGGTCACCGACGAGGAGATTGCGCGCGTGGTCGCCTT
>JAQWAM010000018.1 GCA_028707675.1 Kiritimatiellia bacterium
GGCGAGACCGTGGCAGAGCTGACCACGGACAAGGCGCTATATGAGCTGGAGGCGCCAGCTTCCGGCATACTGCTGGAGGTGTTGGCGACGGAGAAAAGCGTCGTGCCCACAGGATACATCATCGGCCTGATAGGGGAACAGGGCGATAGCGATCCTGATGCGACCGAGACCAATGCGCGGATCACGGCAAGCTACCGTGACGCGGGCGCGGCTGACACCGCTCCTGTCAAAGAGCGCGCCCCGCGAGTCCGCGCCACGCCGCGAGCGCGCCGACTGGCGCGGGAGCGCGGCGTGGACCTTGCGGAAGTGCAGGCGGCCAGCGGCGTCGAGGTGATCGACGAGACCGTGTTGGAAGCGTATCTTAAAGACAGACCAGCCGCCCGGGGAACCCGAGAATAAACCAATGTGCAACTGGAACGCTCAACGTTCAAGTAATAGGCAAGCCGACCTCCCGTGGTTGCGGGCGGAAATGAGAGGGTAACTTCGGTGTGTGAGTGTGTGGGTGTGTGAGGTAGGGACGCATCCCCGAGGCGTCCGCAGCGGTTTCGGGGAAACCGCCCTACCTTTTCAACACGGCTTTAGTGTGACAAAATGGCCAAGTTATAGGTAATACTTGCTTAACGGGGGAAGATGATTTATGAAAACAGCGCTTGTCACAGGGGCTGCGAAGGGCATCGGGCGCGCTATCGCTATGGCGCTGGCGCGGGAGGGCTTCAGGGTGGCCCTGCATTACAGGTCATCCGGCAATGAGGCGGAATCGGCCGCGGCGGAGATCCACGCGGCAGGCGGCGAGGCCGAGCTGTTCGCGGCCGACCTGGCCGACGCGGCGCAGGCCGAGGCTCTGGTGAAGAGTGTAGAGCAACGGTGCGGGCCCGTGCACACGCTGGTGTGCAATGCCGGGATCATCAAGAGCCAGTTGCTGGCGTTCACCTCTTACGCTGACTGGCGCGCGGTCATGGCGGCCAATCTGGACGCGGCTTTCTTGCTGACCAAGGCTGTGTCCCGCGGCATGGCCCGCCAGCGCGCCGGGCGCATCATCTACATATCGTCAGACGCCGGGCTCATGGGTGATCTTATGCGCGGGGCTTACAGCGCGTCCAAGTCCGGTCTTTTCGGCCTCGCAAAAACCGCCGCGCGGGAAATGGCGGCCTCGCGCGTCACGGTCAACACTGTCGCCCCGGGAATCATCGAGACGGACATGACCGCGGAGATGCCCGAGACGCGCCGCGTCAAGCAGCTTGCAGCGATCCCGCTGAACCGTTTCGGGAGGCCCGAGGAAGTCGCTGCCGCAGTGCGCTTTCTCGCCTCCGACGCGGCGGCTTGGATCACCGGGCAGACCGTTTGCGTGGACGGCGGCTTGCGCATGAGAGATTGACGGGAGCTTTTCATGGATGCTTTCAAAAAACTGCTGCCGTGGATGCGGCTGGCGCGGCTGCCTAACCTTTTGACTGTGCCCGGCGATCCGGTCGCGGGTTTTTTGCTGGCTTCCGCCGCACAGGGACAGCCGCCGCATTCCGGCAGAATGGCCGCCGCCGCCGGAGCGTCGCTTTGCCTGTATGTCTTCGGCCTGATCCTGAATGACATTGTTGATATCGCGGAAGACGCGCGCGCGCGTCCCGGGCGGCCGCTGCCTTCCGGGGACTTAACCGTGCCTCAGGCTCGCATGGCGGCCATAGTCATGGCGCTGTCCGGACTGAATCTAGCGCTGTTCGCCGGAAGAGCACCGTTGTTTGTTGCCGCCGCGCTGTGCGGGGCGGTCATCGCCTATAATGCCGGACTGAAACGCTTGCCCTTCGCGGGAGTCTTGTGCATGGGCCTGTGCCGCGGTTTAAGCCTGCTGCTGGGTGCGGCGGCGGCCTGCCCGGATGTTTTGTCCTCCCCGGCAAGGGCTCGGTTGCCTGTGTATGCGGCGGCGGCCTTGTCGCTTTATGTGGCCGGGTTCTCCGCGGTGGCGCGCCGCGAGACCGACCCGGAACCCAGTCGGGGCAATGCGCGCTGGGCGCCGTTTATGGTTTTGCTGCCGGGGTTGCCGTCAGTCTTGGTGGCGGCGCACGCCGGCGGGCGGCTAGACGGTCTCGCGCCGACGGCATTCGTGTTCCTGATGGTGATGGTTATGATGCGCGCCTGGCTGTTGGGCGGCATAATGTACCGTTGCCAGCCGGTGCCGGAAAGCGTTGCCGGACACATCCGCAACCTATTGTTGTTGCAAGCCTGTTTTTGCGTGGCGGCCGGCACACGCGGGATCACTCCCGCGCTGTTTTTCGTCGCGCTGTCTTTTGTGTTCCGGCGTTTGAACCGCAGCTTCTACAGCAGTTAAGCGGCTCGCGGGGACGCTGTGGAGAGAGTATGTGGGTGTGTGGGTATGTGGGTATGTGGGTATGTGAGGCGATCAGTGGGCGGCCAGCCAGGAGTGGCCGGTGCCGATGCTGACTTCCAGCGGGACGCCGATGTCCAGGACTGTCTCCATTGCTGCCTTGACCAGAGAGCGGACATCGCCGGTTTCCTCTTTGGGCACATCGAATAGCAGCTCGTCGTGAATCTGCAGCACCATGCGGGTTTTTAGGCGGCGCTGTTCGAGTTCGCGGTGTACGCGGACCATGGCCAGCTTGATCAGGTCGGCGGCGGTGCCCTGGACCGGCGTGTTGATGGCGTTGCGCTCCGCCGACTGTCGCGAGGTGTTGTTGCGCGAATTGATGTCGCGCAGGAAGCGCCGCCGTCCGAGGATTGTTTTGGCGTAACCGGTTTCGCGGGCGTCGGCGACGGCTTTCTCCATGAAGGTTTTGACGCCCGGGTACTGGTTGAAATAAGTTTCGATCAATTCGGCGGCCTGCTTGCGCGGAACGCGCAGCCGCTGGCTTAGGCCGAAGGCGGAGATTCCGTAAATGATACCGAAGTTCACCATCTTGCAGGTCGAGCGCATTTCCGAGGTCACAAGGGCCGGCATGACGCCATAGACCCGGGTGGCCGTCTCGGTATGGATGTCCGCCCCGCGGCGGAAGGCGTCGAGCATGGCGCTGTCTCCGCTCAGCGCCGCCATCATGCGCAGCTCGATCTGCGAATAGTCGGCTGAGAGCAGCTCATGCGCGTTGTCGCGCGGCACAAAAGCCTCGCGGATGCGCTGGCCGCGCTCGGTGCGGATGGGGATGTTCTGCAGGTTTGGGTCGGATGACGACAGGCGACCGGTTTCGGTCAGGGCCTGACTGAAAGAGGTGTGGACTCTTCCGGTGGCGGGGTCGATGCAATCCGGCAGCTTGTCGACATACGTTGACTTCAGCTTGCCGCAAACGCGGTGTTCTAGAATCAGCGGTATGATAGGGTGGCGGTCTTGGATTTTCACCAGCACCTCCTCGCCGGTGGCATATTGGCCGCTGGCCGTGCGCGCGGCGTCGGGATCGAGCTTGAGGCGGTCGAACAAGACCTCGCCAAGCTGTTTTGGGGAGGAAGGATTGAAATTTCCGCCGCCGAGATCACGGATCTTGATCTCGAGGTCGAGCAGCTCGCGCTCAAGCTCTCGCCCGTATTTATGCAAAGCGTCGGCATCGACGCGCACACCCTCGCTTTCCATGTCCAGCAGGACGCGTATCAGCGGCTCTTCGCAATCGGTGAGAGCCCGCGCGCATCCGTCCGCCTGCGCTTTTTTGCGCAGCTCGCGGTCAAGCTGCAGCGTGACGTCAGCGTCTTCTGCGGCATAATCGCAGATGTCGTCGGGCGTCAGGTCGGCCATGTTGCCTTGCGCAACCCCTCTTTTCTTTTGGCCGATCAGCGCTGTTATGGGGATCGGGTCGTAACGCAGATACTGGCGGGCGAGATGGTCCATGCCGTGGCGGTCAGACGCGTCTATCACATAATGCGCCAGCATGCTGTCGTGCAGTTCCCCGCGCGCCTCGACGCCGTACTGGCGGAGGATGGTCAGGTCAAACTTCGCGTTATGCGCTATCTTGATTTTGAAGGGGTCGGCGAAAAGCGGTTTGAACGGAGCCAGGAAGGTCAGGCACTCGGCGCGGTCTTCAGGCAAAGGCACGTACCAGGCCAGTCCCGCGGCGGTGGCGAAAGACATGCCGACGATACGATCGTGCCGCGGGTCGAGTCCGGTGGTTTCGGTGTCGAAAGACCATTCGCCCGCGTTTGCCAGGGTTGTCAGCAAGGACTGCACTTGCTCTGGCGTCTTTACGCAGACATAGTTGTGCCGCACGTCCGCCAAAGTTTTCAGAGGCGTTTCGTCTTCTGTCTCTGAGCCTTCGAAGTGGTCGCCCAAGAGCCGGCGTCCCAGTGCCGCCAGCTCGTATTTCTTCAGGATTGCCCTCAAAGCCTCCTTGTCCGGCTCGCGCCGCGCCAGATCATCGATGCCGATGTCGAGCGGCACATCTTTGCGGATTGTGGCCAACTCGCGGCTTTGCCTAGCCTTGTCGGCGTTGGCAGCCACTTTCTCGGCCAGTTTGCCTTTTAGTTCCGCGGCGTTGGCCAGCACGTTCTCGATGCTGCCATACCGGGCAAGCAAAGTGTTGGCGGTTTTCTCGCCCACTCCGGGTATGCCGGGGATGTTGTCCGACGCGTCGCCGGCCAGGCCCAGGAACTCCACCATCTGTCCGGGGGAGGTCAGCGCCCAGTGGGCGCATACGCCCGCCTCGTCATAAATTTCGGCAGGTGATCCGGCCTTGCCCGGGCGGAACAGCAAGGTCTGCGGTCCGACGAGCTGCGCCACGTCTTTGTCCGGTGTCACGAGGTAGGTGGTCCAGCCGGGTTCGGATGCGGCGCGCGCGGCGACGGTGCCCATGATGTCGTCGGCTTCGAAGCCGTCCACACGCAGCATCGGGATGCGCAGCGCCTCGGCCAGCTCGATGGCCATAGGTATGGCGGCGGCTAGGTCCTCGGGCATTTTCTGGCGCTGGGCCTTGTATTCGGGATAGGCCTCGTGGCGGAAGGTGGGGGTTGCGGAGTCGAAAACCAAGGCAAGGTGGGTGGGGGTGTGCTCGCCCAAGATCTGCATCAAGCTGTTGGAAAACCCGGTCAAGGCCGAGGTGTTTACGCCCGTGCTGGTTACGCGCGGATTTTTCAGAAAAACGAAATGGCCGCGGTACAAGAGCGGCATGACATCGATCAGAAAAAGTTTTTTTGCTTCACTCACGTTTCAATCTCCATCAGTAGCGTTCCGTGGGGCGCTTAGGTTGTAAGGGTTTAGGTCGTAAGGTGTTTATGCGGCTAACCCATGCATGCCCATGAGCCGTCACTTTCTTTTGCGTTCGGCATCATGCATGTGGCGGTCGATGTCGCTGCTCATAAGCAGGACATCGGCTGGCGCCGAGAAGTCGATCGTGACGCGCGGCGTCGGGTCGATGCGGGTGTCGAGGCTATCGGCAACAAAATCCAGCACATGGCCGCCTTTCGAGCGATCAGACGAGATGAAATGCAGATGGAATCCCGGCACACCGACCGCGCTCGGCATGAAGTGCGGCGCCCAGAAACCGACCAGTGTGCCTTTAACATCGTTATAAGTGTACTCGTGCTGCAGCTTCGTGGCATCGGACAGCGGCACGTAAGGTTTAGTCTGGCGATCGCAACTGCGCACTATAATCTTCCGAAAGGCGCCTTCGGCCTTTATCGCGTAAAAAATATGCGGATATTCAAAGGCGCCCTCCAGCGCTCCGCCGAAACTCTGGTAAGAATCAATGTTTTGAATCGTATGCCGGCGGTCGTCGTCGAAAAGGGTGCAGGCGCCGAAGGGCATGCGCGTCAGATCATCCGGGAGCATGACCGAACCGTCGCCTTTGACCTGATAGACGATGCCGTCCAGCATGACCGCTTCTCCGTCAAGACCATCGAATGTGCCGATGCCCAGATCGCCAGCAGCCTTGAATTTGGCTACGGTGGCAGAGCCGTCGTAGTTGCCGCTGAGGATGTATATGAAGGGCGCGAGTTGGGTTACGGTGTCACGGTCCTGCACCAGGGTGGTGTAGGTCGTGCGGCAGCCGGACACGGCGCAGGCCAACGTGAATACGACCAAGAACAGGATAAACCTCAATGTTTTAAAGTCTGACATTCGCATAATTTCCGTTTGACAATTAAAGGTTAAAGAACTTGATTGATAATGTCTACAAGTTCTTGGTGTTGGTGTTGTGCCGCAATCCCCGCAATCCCGCAACCACAGAATACGCGCTTGATTAGTCGCGAAGGGAAGCGGATACTTATCGGGAAGGGGATGATCAGAAAAATTAAAGATACGAGCGGCGTGACGCCGGGGGAGATTCTCGCGTTTTTATGGGACGCCGCGGAAAAGGGGGATGGAGCGGCGGTGCCGTCCGCAGCCGTGCCTATGCTGTCGCGCTGTGTTGTCTGCGATGCGCCTGACGGTTTTTTTCTTTTCCGTAGGCCTTCTGCCGCTGTCGGTTATTGCGGGCTTGCGGAAAGGCTCTGCGCACTGTTGGCGCTGCTGATTACCGCGCCTCTGTTGCTTTTACTTGCGTTGCTGGTGCTTTTTACTGACGGACTTCCGGTGTTGTTCCGTCAGGTGCGCTACGGATACGGCGGACGGCCGTTCATCCTGTTCAAGTTCCGCACCATGATTCATGAATCTGAAAGACTGCACCACGGCCTTCAGAATGCTACTGAACGCGGCGGACGGATGTTCAAGTTGGATGATGATCCGCGAGTGACGCGGGCGGGACGTTTTATGCGTCGTGTTTTTCTGGATGAGCTGCCGCAGCTTTGGAACGTGGCGCGCGGCGAGATGCGTTTTGTGGGCCCGCGACCGCTGCCCGCCAGCGATCAGGGGCATTACACCAGACCCTGCCACGCGTTGCGGCTTAAGGGCATGCCGGGCATAAGCGGGCTGTGGCAGATTGCGGGACGCAACGAACTGACATTCGACGAGATGTGTCTGTTGGACTATTTTTACTTATGCAACCGTACGCTGCGGCTCGACTTGAAAGTCTGTTGGCGCACGCTGCTGGAAATATTGGAGGATGCCGGTCTGAAACGCGAAACCGAGCGCGGAGGCGAGCAGCCAAGCGCAGTCAAGCATGCAGGTCGCGGCAATGGCAGCGGTGACGGCCAACCACAGCGAGAGGGGGGGGCGGGGCAGCGCGGACGCGGATGATACTCTTACGCGCTCGCGGCCTGCCGGAGAGAAGCGCAGGCACAACGCTCGCTTGTCGGGCAGTTTCAGCGGCAAGGGATGTTCAGCGATCCATATGTTCCGGCGCGCAAGCTTGGCCGCGCGCAGCCCGGCGCGCCGGATCTCCACGTCATAATCACGGGTGATGTCGATCCGGCAGTCGTGGCGTTCTGCGCCGGCCGGCGGCGAGATGCGCGTCAGCAGCGGTTTTTGCGAACGCGAGACCTCGTCAAGCGCGTAGAGCAGGGCGTGGGGGAGCGTTTGCAGGTCTTGCCGGTGCGGGTCAAGATTAACGAAAATCTGGCGGCAGCGAGTAAGTGACGGGAAAGCCAGCCAGGAAGCCGCCGCCGCCGCGATAGAGGCGCCCAAAAAGGCGCCGGAAGACGATCCTGCGATCACGCCGGCGCTGGCAGTGGCGATGAGCAGCGCGTAACTGTCTGTCCATTTCATGAGTGTCATATTTACCTTATGGGTCTTCCGCAGAATGTGTGGGTAAAAAAAAGTTGAAAGGCACTGGGTCATTGTGCTCATAATCTAGTTTCGAACAACCAAAAGGAGTGCCCCAGTGCGCATAGAAACCATACTGAATCATTGTTGTCGGCACAAGTCGTTTGTTTGCGCTGGTTGCGTCTTGGGCGCATCCTTGACCGGTTCCATATCGTTCAGCATCTCGGCGAGGCCGTCGACAAGATCAGGGCGGCGGAGGTCCGGCAACTTTCAGTCGGCGGTGGCGGCAAGCGCTCCGAGCGCTATGATGAGAGCGAGTTTCTTCGAAACCGTGGGATGGCAATATCACGGCGCGTGACCCGGTATAGCACCACGGCGTAATAGGTCAGCCAGGCTACAAAAGTCATGATCAGCATTTTCTGCAGGGTCGGGACATAGGGCGAGAAAGACATGATTTTGTGTCGGTGGCCGAGCAGAGATAATTGGAAAAGCGCCACCAGTGCCATGCTCCACACCAGCAGGCTCCAGCGGACAACTCCGGGCGCGCGGCGGTTGTTGCGGGCGGGCGTCATCAGAAGCAGCATTATCGCGCCGCCGCCGACCGCCGCGAAACATCCGATGTTGTGCAAGTCGCAGCGGACGTTTTCAGGAACCAGCGCAAGGGCCAGCAAGCCAGCCGCGTTCAATGCCCCGGCCCACATAAAGAGGTTTTTTTTGCGCGAGCCTCTGACGAAACAACTGAGCGCCGGGAAAAAACGCGCGCTAACGTAAGCGCTGGCCGCCAGCGCAAACGAGAAAAGATAATGGCATAAGGGATATTCAACGCCTTTGATCTTGGTCCGTCCCAGATAACTCAGCATTTTCATGAACGGGTTGTAGTGCGGCGTGATCGGACATACGTACATGGCGTACAAGAACAGAGCCATTGCCAGCGGCCCGCCCAGTAAAACAAAGAGAGGCGCCTGCCGGAGTTTTCTGAATCTGGCGTGTGGCCGGGGGCAGACGGAACATCTGCAGATTGCGACAGTGACGCATACGAGGCTCGCGATATAGCTTATGCCTATAAGGTGCTTCAGGTAAGGCACCCGCAGTATGCGGCCGAAGGCGATCATGGCGTCGGAGAAGAGCAGCAGACTGAGGCCGTAGCGCCATGCCGATGACAGCCGGTGCGTACCGCACGCGAGGGACACGCTGATGATTGAGATGAAAGTATAGACGGACAGCGCCGCCAGCAAGCGGGGCGATTCAAGGGCGGGGAACATGCGGGCGGCAAAGAAAATCCCGAGGCTGAAGGCAAGGCCGAACGCGATTCTGGGGCTCCACCGGGCGTGTTGCAACAGAAAGCCGATCCAACACAAGTGCGCCAGAGAAAAACCGGCCACGCCGCAAAGGAAGCCCGAGGAAACTAAAGGCGAGCTTTTTACGGCCAGAAAATAGTCGCCGATCATGGTGGCGGCCAGCCCGGCCCAAGCCAGCCAGTATGAGCGGCAAGCCCATCCGCCGCGCACGATAAAGAACGCACTGACCAGCAGCAGAAAAGGGGTTAACAGCATTAGCATGAATTAATCTTTCGCTGTATGTGCGGGTAAAACAACGTTGTTAAAATTAACCTAAGCGAGGGTCTGAAGCAAGCCAACCTTGTTCATCATCACCGCGGTAGAACGCCGCTCATTTAAAAAACAGTGATTAAGCCGCGCGGCTTTGTTACACTGGGAATAAAGAAAAGGAGAGAAAGCATGAGCGATCTCGTCAGGATCATGCCGTGTCTGGATATGCGGGACGGGCGTGTGGTGAAGGGTGTGCATTTCGTCGATATCCGAGACGCGGGCGATCCGGTAGAGTGCGCCAGAGCTTATTGCGCGCAGGGCGCGGACGAGCTGGCGCTGCTGGATATCACTGCCACGGCCGAGGGACGGGCCACGCTGAAGGATGTCGTGCGCCGGGTTGCGGAGGCAACCACGGTGCCGTTCACGGTCGGCGGCGGCATTTACGACGTGGCGACAGCCGCAGCTGTGCTGGAGGCCGGCGCGGACAAGATATCGGTCAGCAGCGCGGCATTCCGCAAACAGGAACTGATTCCGGAGCTGCTCAAGCATTTCGGGGCGGAGAAGGTGACCGTGGCTATCGACGTTGACCGCAACGGGGCGATGGCGTCGGGCTACGAGGTGTATATCGACGGCGGCAGGACGCCGACCGGCGCGGACGCGGTGGAGTGGGCCAAGCGGGTTGATGGCTACGGTGTGCGTGTGATCTTGCCGACCAGCAAGGCCGGCGACGGCGCGCGCGCGGGGTATGACCTGCCGGTGATTCGGGCGATGAAGGCGGCGGTGACGGCGGAGATCGTGGCGTCCGGCGGGGCTGGGACGCTCGAGCATTTTTACGAGGCGGCGCAGGCGGGCGCCACGGTGCTGCTGGCGGCTTCGATCTTCCATTTCAGCGTGATCGGAATCACTGATCTCAAGCGTTATCTGCGCGAACGCGGAGTGCCGGTTATCTTGTGAAGCGAGAGCGGCTGGCGCGGCACATTGATCCGCAATTTGAATTTGACCGCATTCAAACTTTTGCCAATGCAGTTCTTGTAACGAGCTTTATTTATGCGGTTGAAGGCTACAATGCGGATTAGTAAATCGAAGCCATACTTTTTCCCAGAATCGTAATTATCACTTTTCACGACGGAGTCTTTCCAGCGCGACCTGTACCGCGCAAGGGGTCTCTTTGCCGGACCAGTCCTGCGACTCAACCCATTCATCCGCGGCGAAGAGACGCTGCGCGGCCTCTTCGTAATCAATGCCGCCCAGCTCCACCAGAAGGCGGATGCCGCGGTCGATGAGCTTCTTGTTGGAGATAGACACCCAGCTCATCCAGTTTCCGGCAACGCGCCCCATCGACGCCATCGTGCCGGTGGAAAGGCAATTGAAAGCTAGCTTAACAGCTAGGTGCTTCCATATCTCGAGCGGCGAGTCGGTGATTTCAGTGTTCACCCAGATGCCTTCCGTATTTAAGGGCCCGATGTGGAATTCTATCGACTCTGGCCACTCGGACGCGAGTTTCTCTGCGGCGGCGACGTAGGCGCCGGGTTTGTCACCCACTGTCAGTATCACGGCTGCCGCGCGGTCATAGCCCTTGATCCGTTCTGGCGCGGACTCGCGGCCTATCATGTAAGTGATGAGATCCGAGTACTTTATAAGCGGCGGACTGTCGATGAAGCGCTGCGGCATTCCGAGAGAACGGGCGTCTTCGGCGGTGAATTCAAGGCAGCGCGGACGGCGCCGCATCATTTCGTCCCAGCATTCCACGGTGGGATAAAGCGGGTTTTTTACGAACGCCCAGCTCTGCGCGAGGTTTTTGTCCCGTGCGGATCGCAGCGGCGGCAGCATGAACGTGGGCGAGCGCTCCGTGTTATCCGTGAAGAGGTCGAGCATGCACTTGTCCGCAAGATATGTTATGCGCCCGTGCCCGCCGTAGACGCTTTTCTCGAATTCTATCGCCTTGACGAGGCCGGCGCGGCCGCCGGTCGACTCGAGTCCGCCGAGAAGCTTTTCGAACGCTACGG
>JAQWAM010000439.1 GCA_028707675.1 Kiritimatiellia bacterium
CAGCGGGTTCGGGCTGTCATGGTCCAGCGGGTCTTTCGGGCTCTCGCTTTTCTCCTACGCGCCATCCTACAGCACCGTCTATTATGACAGTTGGCACTGCGGCGGATGGGGCTATTCGAGCTTATACCGCGGCGGCTGGCGCAGCGGCTGGTACGGCGGCATCTCGTACATCTACAATCCCTGGCCGGTTTACAGCACCTGCTACTTTTACGAGCCCGCGCCGACCGTCATAAGCACAGAGACCGTTTACGTTACACAGCCTGCGGAAGTCACTTACGTAACCGGCCAGACCGCCGCGCCAGACAGCCTTTATTCGGCGCCGGCAAGCACAGAGGCAGAAGCGGCTCCGCAGTATTCCGCAAGTGCCGAAACGCTCTCCATGCGCACTTCTTTGGATTGCGCCGGTCAGCCCCCGGACTTCGATGAATACCTGTATGAGGCGGAATACGACTATCAGCCCGAGGATTTCGACCTGAGCCTCGACCACGTCTCTTACGCCGAATCTCTCGACCCCGAAACCATCTGGCTTTCATACGCGGGCCTGGATTATTGGGAGACCGACACCGGGCGCTATAACAGTCAGTCCACCGCGGCTTACTGAAAAACCCCAACACACGGCCGATGCCCCGGAAAACTGATCGCGAATAATGTCACCATCACGTCACGCGTCGCTTGTAATAATCGCGCTCTTTTACGGCTGCCGCAGCGTTGAAGACGCGCGCAGGGTTCAGCACGGCGAGAACATGCTGCCCGGCGAAACCACAGTCACCGCCACGCAGGCCGGCTTGGAGCGCGCGTCTACCAACACGCTGTCCGCCCTGGAAACGCTGGCGCTCCGTTACCACCCCTCTATCCTGCAATCCCTCCAGGCGGCCGAAGCCGCCCGCCTGCAATGCCGCCTGACGCGCGCGGGACGACTTCCGCAAATCACCGCCAGCGGCGGATATTCGCGCTCCACCCAGAACACGCGCGGCACCCCGTCATCCGGGCGCATGCAAGGCTCATGGAGCGGTGGCGTCGGCATCGACCTGCTGCTGCACGACTTCGGCAAGCTCAAAGCCCAGGCGCGGCAGGACAGCGAAAACCTGATCGCCGCCGAGGAGCAGTTGCGCGAGACGGAACTGGAGGTGATCTACAATCTGCGCGTCGCCTTTTACGAGCGCCACCGCGCCGCTCATCTGCTGAGAGTCGCGCTGCACACCGAAGAACAGTACGCCCAACATCTCGAAGAGGCCCGCGTCATGGTTGAAGTCGGCACACGCCGCCAGTACGACGTCACCAAAGCCGGCGTGGACTTGGGCAACGCGCGGCTGGAAACCATTGCCGCCAGCAACAGCTTGGCTGTGTCACACGCCCGGTTGAACCGTGCCCTTGGCCTGGCTGAAAACCCTGCCTATGAGGTGGCGGACGACATCACGCCGCAGGCTGCGGTCAAGGACAGCGACGCGCTGATGGCCGAAGCGCGCGCGAACACCCCGGCTCTGGCCGTGCTGCAGGCCCGCGAACGCGCCGCCTCGGCCTATGTCGACCAGACCATCGCCGATCTCTACCCAGACCTTTCGCTGGGCGCCAACGCCGATATCTCCGGTCGGAATTTTCCTCTTGTTTGGAACTTTTCCTGGGCCATGCGCGCCGCCCAGAGCGTCTTTGACGGCCACCGCCGCACCACACTCATACGGGAAGCCGTGACACGACTCCGCACCGCGCGCGCCAACCTGGCCTCTGCCGAACAGTCGCTCTACCTCGATATCCTGACCGCCCGCGCTCAGCTTGACACCGCGCGCCAGCGCTCTGAAGTGGCCCGTATGGTCGAACGGCAGGCCGCGGAAAACGTAGATGTGGTCAATGAGCAGTACCGCGTCGGCCTCTCATCCGCTATCGAACGCACCGACGCGCAGGTCGCCATGACCAAAGCCCAGTCCGATGTCATCCGCGCCCGCTATGACGAGCGCATCGCCCGCGCCAGCCTGCTCCGCCTGACCGGCGCCCTATGAACTCAAGCCTCCATAAACTGTTCGGCATCGAGGATCGCGGAGCGCCGCCGCTGATCCTCGCGCCGATGGCAGGCTACACCGACGCGGCTATGCGCCGCGCCTGCCGCAGGCACGGCGCCGCGCTCGCCTACACCGAAATGGCCAGCGCCGCCGGACTGCTGCACGCCGACCGCAAGACCTGGCAAATGCTGGAGACACTGCCGGACGAAGGCCCGGTCGCGGCGCACCTCTACGGAAGCGAAACTGACCAAATGTCCGAGGCCGCCAGCCGCGTCGCGCAGACCGGGCGCTTCGCGGCAATCGACCTGAACGCGGGCTGCCCCGTGCGCAAGATCACCGCTTGCGGCGCGGGCGCCGCCCTCATCCATGACCCGCAGCGCATCCACGACATACTCTGCGCCATGCGCCGCGTCACTGATCTGCCGCTGACCATCAAAACCCGCCTCGGACCGAGTCCCGACCGCGTCATGATCTTCGACATACTGGACGCGGCTGAGTCCGCAGGCGCGGACGCCGTCGCCCTGCACGCGCGCTTCACCTCGCAGGGGCACGGCGGTGCCACGAATCTGGAGTTGCTGGCCGAGGTTAAGCGCCGCGCGCGCATACCCGTAATCGGCAACGGGGGCATCCGAGCCGTGCGCGACGCCCGCCGCATGCTTGACGCAACCGGGGTCGACGCCGTC
>JAQWAM010000440.1 GCA_028707675.1 Kiritimatiellia bacterium
CTCAACCGGCGTGTTTTCCGGGAACCAGCAGAGGTGAAACCCGCGGAACGCCATGGCCGGCGCGTCCTCGATGACTGTTTCGGGAATAAAATACGACGTCAATTCGCGGGTTCCGCGCAACGGCTCGGCGAGCTGGCGCAGCGTTCGCATCGCGTTGCGCGCGCCCCCCGCGTCGGCGGCCTCGATCCGCAGCGCATTGTTAGCGGCCTCGATCCGGTAAGCGTCCGCGACCTTGGGCAGAGTGTCGCCCGGCGCGGCGAGGGTCACGACAGGACGGCTGCCGAACCACGCCTTGAACATCGCGGACACTTGCTTCTTTGCCAGGTCGCTTTCCTTGGCGCAGGCCAGCGTCACCGCGAGCTTGTCATCCAGCGTCACGGCCGCGCCGTCGCCCAGTTCGACGCGTTGCGGCGCGGGCGCCAGCCGCGATTTTATGATGCCTGCCTCACGTTCATTAAGCGGCGCCGCATGCGTCAAACATGCCGCGCAGACCATCATGACAATCCATTGTTTTTTACGCATGCGTCCCCCTTGTGTTCCCGTTGCGAGCGACTCCCCGGAACATTGACGCGCATTATAAACGAAGCCCGCCGGCACCGCGTTCGATTTCGGGCGTGGACTTTTTTCAAACATCTGTGTGCGCGGCAGATCTCAGCAATCGCTTGCATCCACACGTATCCTGTGTTACCCTAATACGTGTTATAGGAGATGCTAATCATGAAAAACCTGACGTTGGCGGTTGACGAACGGCTGATCGACGAAGGCCGCAAATATGCCCAAGAGCACCACACCTCGCTGAACGCGCTCATTCGCGATCTGCTGGAACGCGTGGTTCGAGAACCGCGGTCGGATTGGTCTGCCGAGTGCGTAAGAGAGATGGAAGCGGCGCATGGACGTTCCAAAGGCAAGAAGTGGCAACGGGAGGCTCTGTACCGTGTCTAAAGTCTTTCTCGACACCAATGTTTTGGCCTACGCTTGTGATGCCGACCAGCCTGAAAAGCGCGATCAGGCGCGTGCCCTGCTCAATAAGATCGCGCGCGAAAGCCCCCCTTGCGTCTCAACGCAGGTCCTGCAAGAGTTTTTTGTGACCGTAACCCGCAAAATGGGGGTTGCCCCGGCGCAGGCCAAACGGATCATCCACTCTTTACGCCACATGGAGACCGTGCTGATCGACCGCGAGGACATTACCCGCGCCATTGACTGCAGCATGATATGGCAAATTTCCTTCTGGGACGCGCTGATCTTGACCGCCGCACGCAAACCCCGTTGCCGGATAGTCTACAGCGAAGACCTCAACAACGCTCAGGAATACGACACCGTCCGCGTGGTCAATCCCTTCCGCTGAGCGGTTCCCGGACAGGCGGGAGTCTTCATATCAGCCCTGGCAGACGCTCTCGAGCAACTGCAGGCTGGAGCGTCCTTTTCGCTCAGTTTCAGCATGACAAGCCCGCCTTCGTAATGCCGAGCGAGGATTGCGCGGGGATACGCGGCCATTTTCCCGCCTGCCGTCACAAACGTCAACTCTTCGGCCAGCGCCTGGGCGATCAGGACACGGTCAAAAGGATCTTTATGGATGGGCGGCAGGGTGTCGATGAAAAGAACGTGCGAGATGACACCTCATTCCCCGGCGATGTATAACTATGCCGAACGCGCGAGCCGACGGCTTCTGGGGACGTCCGAAACGCTTGTCCGCCGTAGCCTGCCTGCACAGCGTAGGCGGATCCGTCCGCACTGGCATCGACCGGTAAGCCGGCCATCCCTAATGTTTGAAAAAAGTTCATGCCCGAAATCGAACGCGACGGGGTTGTGGTTTGTTTATGCTATTTCTGTATCTGTGTAGAGGGATATTGCCAGCACAAGGCTGGTGATATGGCGGCATGCGCATGTTTTTAGTATGTAACTGCCTACAAGGAGAGTCAGATGGATCAGAAGTGTAAGTTGATGTTTTTGGCTGCTGCGGTTGCGTTTGCGGCGGCGGGTGCCGAGTGGAAGATACTGGAGCCCGCCGCATCGTCACCGGCTTACGCGGTGGCCGCGCGGGAGTTTCAGAAGTATTACGAGGCGGTGACCGGGACTAGCCTTTCCGTGATCGCTGAGCCCGCTGCGTCGGATCATCTCGTGGTTATCGGCTCCGACAGCGTCAACCGTTTCGCGCGAACCGCCGCGGAAAACAAAATCATCCCTCCGTTGGATGTCGGCGCCGACACGGATGGCTACCGGATCAGGTCTGCCGAAAAGGACGGGCGGCATTATCTCTTTCTCGCGGGCGGCAACGGGCGCGGCACGCTATATGCGGTCTACAATTTCTTCGAGTTCGCCGGCACCACGCCGCAGCTTCGGTTCTGCGATGACGTAGGCAATAGACAGCTCTATTTGAAGCTGTTGCGCGGGACGCACCTCATCTTCCACATTCCGGCGGAGGGCTTTTCGGCCGTTCCGATTCTTTCCGCCGGCGTGGACGGCCGCATTTCCGTCAGTGACCTAGGCTCCGTTGACTGGGATCTAAAGGCGTATCAGGATGCCGGCGGCGGGACGCTGACACTGATGCAGGCAAAAACGCTCATTACGATTTCCGATGATGCGTTCGCGGCGTTGCGGGCGACGCTGCCGGAGAAGTGTTCCTTGGCGCTCTCGTACGACACCAAGACGCTCGTGCTGACGGTGAAGCCAGTTCG
>JAQWAM010000441.1 GCA_028707675.1 Kiritimatiellia bacterium
AGCAGCCCGGTAATGCCGCGCGATCTCCTCGACGCCCAGCGCGCGGCCGAACACGGCCACCTCGTCCATGCGGCCCTCGAACCCCATCTCTCCGTTACCCTCGCCGCCGATCCATAAATCCGCAGAAGCTTCAGGCAAAGCGGTATCCGCGGTCAGTTCCGGCTCCGGTCTGCCGTCGAGATACACCCGCACCTTCCCGCCGTCGCGCACGAACACGATATGGTGCCAGCTTTCTTTAGCCTTCCAATTGCGCAGCGGCACCTCGGTTTTCCCGCTCACCGCCTGCCCGGGATCTTCTCCGATCTGAAAAACCAGTCGCCCCGGCGCCCGCGCCGTGCCGCCGATCGCCAGCCGGTCGCCGCCGCCGCGCGAGAAGAGATAACCGGTCACCGCGCGCGCGTCGCAAGGCATGCAGTTGTAAAACCACAGTTCGACGCTGTATGATCCGCCCAAACCGGCCACCGCCGCGGATAAAGGCTGGCCGACAAAATGAGGCACGCGGTTTTCAGCGCCCAGCCCCGGGAACTCCGGCGCCCGCGCGCCGGGCATATGGTAGGCGGTCGGCATCCCGAAGCTTCCCAGAGGACGCCCGTCAACCGCGTTGACCGCCTGCGGGCCGGCCAGCTCGTCCAGCCGCCAGTACACCAGCGGCGCGGACGCCATCACCGCCGCGGCATACGGCGCGGCCGGCTTCGGAGCGCGCTTTGCCGGCGCTCCGCCGGCCAGTCCGGACAGCAGCTTGCCGACCTGCGCCACGATCTTGGGCTCGGCTTCGGTCTCGAGATAACTCGACCGCGCCAGCCAGGTGGTGTAACCGCCCATAACCATCTGCTCGGGCGGCGGCAGGTAGCCGTTGTAGCCGTTGGCCAGCATCACCGTGAAGGTATGCTCGAACGGACTGGCATCCGCGATCCGCAAACCCGTGATCGCGAAAACCTCGCACGGGATACCCACCATCGCCAGTGTGCCCACGCGCAACGCCTGCAACTTGAGACTGACCGTCCGCGGCAAATCCGCCAGCAGCAACTGTTCGCGCGCATAAGCCCCGGTCTGCGAGTTTGCCTTCACGCGGCCGGCGGCAATCTCCGCCATGGTTTTTTTCGCCCACTCGACCTTGGGCTCGCGCACCTTCAGCTCCAGTTCGGCTTCGCGCACGTCCAGTGGCGTCCAAGCCTGCCACCGGATGTTATGGTAAGCCTTGCAGGCCGCCTGCGCCACCACCTCGGCGATGGAATGCATGTCGAACTTTTCGGGCTGCTCACGCGTGTAGTCTTTGAGATAAGCGTCGCCGCTCACACCGTTCGCCAGTATTCCGACAAAAGAACTGCCTCTGTCGCCCGCTGCCAGTAGCGCGGCCACGCGCTTGGCGAAAGCGCCGAAATAATCGGCGGAAAGCACACCGGAGCCAACGTAGTGGATCGAAAAGCTGCCCAGCAGAGCCAGCGGCGACCCGTCGGGACGGCGCACCGCCAACACGCTGAGTTCCGGGTTCATCGGCCCCGACGGCTCCTCCCAGTCAGGGTTACGGTATCCCGGATGCATCGTGGCGCGGGTGGTGAACTCGCCGAAGGGGTCTTGCTTGATACAGTCGGGCCGCGCGATCCAGCGGCGCGACTTGACGACATCCGGCAGGCTTTCAATCGCCCAGCCCACCTGCGCGGGCTCCATGCGCTCTTTAGCCTTAAGGATACCCTCGGCGATCTTGCCCGGCAGCCAGTCGCAGTAACGCTGCTCCCGATCCGTACCCAACACGCTGACTGAAGCAGGCGCCGAATGCGTGTGCGTGGCCGAGATGAAAATACGGCCCGCGGGAATCCCGGTCAGACGGCTGGCGATCTGCTTGGCCTCATCCATCAACCCGCGATCCAGCACACAACTGTCGACCACCGCCATTGCTATCTGGCCTGCGCCGTCATCCAGCGCCAGACAGCGCGCGTGCAGCGGATCAAGCGCCTTCTCGGCATAACGCGGCGTGAAACCGCCGTTAACGGCGATCGGGAAATACTCCGGAGTTATATCCTGCGCGAAGGCGCCCGCCCGGAAAATCTTGGCGCCTCCTCCCTGTGCGTCATCACCCTGAGCGCGCGCTCCGAAAGGTCTTATGCCCATCCCGATCAGCGCCGCCCCCGTGGCCGTCAGCATCTCACGTCTATTCATACCGCATCTCCCTGTTGACATTATCGTCAGTGCCTAATAAAAGGAATCATCACCTCAGCAGGCTCTTGAGCGCGCCGCCGAAAACCAGCCCCTGCCGCATCATGCCGAGATCGTTGGGGTGGCAGCCGTCCACCGTGCCCTCGCCGTCGTGGCCCAGCATCTCCTTGGCTTCTAGATAGTGCAGGTCAGCCCATTTTGCGCCGTCTTCAGCCTTCAGCTTCTCATATATCCCGCGCAGCAGCCGCGCCTTTTCTGTCGGGGCCCGGCCGAAAACGTTGCAGTCCTCAGCCAGCAGGATCGGCGTAGCAGGCCGTTTTTCCCGCAAGGCCCGGATGAACGGCTCGGCCCTTTCCCGCACCAGATCGGGGCTCATGTTCCACAGGCAGTCCAGCACATAAACCGCGTCGTCGATCTCGGCGATCAGTTCGCACAGCGCCATCTCCATCTTGCCGCTGCCGGAGAAGCCGAGGTTCACCACCGGCGCGTCAACCAGCCTGCCCGCGATCGCGGTGAAGGCC
>JAQWAM010000442.1 GCA_028707675.1 Kiritimatiellia bacterium
TAACCCTTACATGCGCCGGGGATACCGCTATCAGGATGGGTTTTGTAAAAATCATCCACGCGTTTGACAGCGTCCTCGCGGCGGGTGGTGTCAACATCACACATGGCGACAACCGACACATCCTGATGTAAAAAATTCCGCAGTAACCCGCGCGCCTGGATGCCGAACCCGATAAAGGCCATGCGCGGTTTGTCGTTGGGCTTTGTTTCAGCGGCCCGGATGCGCGACGGAAGGATGAAAGGCGCGCTGGCCAAAGAGGCGTTTTTAATGAAACTTCTGCGTGATGTTACCATGATTATCCTCGTGTGTTTAACACTCGGCAAAAACGAACGTGATTGCCGGAGACGTTATCATATTTGATCGGAAAGTGGCAAGGAAACATGAAGCGCCTTAGTGGTCGTATCGCGACATCGAGACATATTATTTCTCCCTCACGCCTATTTCCGCCGTGCCGGTCACAATCGTACGTAATCATAAGTTGTCTCGCAACCCCTGATCCCTTTGACCTTCTGCGATTCGACAAAGAATCGCACCCCTTCAGCTAGACTTTGACTTAAGTATAGTCAATACGAGCCCGCGTGTGTTATAGTGAAAATGATTTTGCTGATATTCAGGCTTTGCTCAGCGGACTGGGCAAGGCCGGCGAAACGGAGGTCGCGGGAATGAAGACCAGACGCAGGGATTTCATCAAAGGCGCTTTTTGGGCCGGGGGGGCCGCCGGTCTATGCGCGCAAAACGGATGCTCGTCGCTCGCGGGCTTGCAGCTCGGACGCAAGGGCAGCATGGCCGGTTTCCGGGCTGAGCCGCTTGAGCGCGTGCGCGTCGGCATCATCGGTGTCGGGCAGCGCGGTTCCTCCGCCGTGCGGCGGCTTTCGAATATCCCCGGCGTCGAGATCACGGCAATCAGCGACCTGACCGAGGAGCGCGTCGCGCGGCAGGTCAAAGCGCTTGCGGACACGGGCAAGCCCGCGCCCGCCGCGCATTTCGGATCGCCCGAAGAGTGGCGCAGGCTCTGCGAGTCGAGAGCGGTGGATCTGGTTTACATCTGCACGCCTTGGCTTTGGCACACTCCCATGGCGGTCTTCGCCATGCGCTGCGGCAAACACGCCGCGGTCGAGGTGCCTGCCGCCATGACCCTGGAGCAGTGCTGGCAGCTTGTGGACACCGCCGAAGAGACGCGCCGCCACTGCATGATGCTGGAGAACTGCTGCTACGGCGAGAACGAGATGTTCGCCCTGACGCTCTGCCGCAAGGGGATTTTGGGCGACCTCGTGCATGGCGAAGCAGCCTACATCCACGATCTGCGCCAACTGATGATGGACGACGGCGAAAACACCGGTTACCAGGGGCAGTGGCGCCTCAACTGGGCCGTGCAGCACACCGGCAACCCCTACCCCACACACGGACTGGGGCCGGTCTGCCAATATATGGGCATCAACCGCGGCGACCGCTTCGAGTACATCACATCCGTCAGCAGCGCCCAGTTCGGCCTCAGCCTGGCGGCGGAAAAAGCCGGCGGCAAAATCCCTAAAGGACGGCTGGCCTACAAGCTGGGCGACATGAACACGTCTGTCATAAAAACCTACCGCGGCCGCACGATCCTTGTGCAGCACGACACCACCAGCCCCAGGCCGTACAGCAGGCTCAATCTCATTTCAGGCACCAAAGGCATACTGGCCGACTATCCGCTGCGGGTGGCGCTCGAACCCGCTTCGCACCAATGGATGGGAGATGCGGCGCTGGCGGATCTGAAAGCCCGGCACACCCATCCGCTCTGGAAGAAAAGCGGGGACGCGGCGAAAAAAGCGGGCGGTCACGGCGGCATGGATTATCTGATGGACCTGCGCCTCTGCCATTGCCTGCGCAACGGATTGCCTCTGGACATCGACGTCTACGACTCCGCCTTATGGAGCTCGCTGGTGGAACTGAGCGAGCTTTCCGTGCTGCGCAAAGGCTCTTCCGTAAAGGTGCCCGATTTCACGCGCGGGGCATGGAAGACATCCGACCCCCTAGGCATCGTTTCAGTCTGACGCGTTGCATCTATTTACGAAAAAACAGCGGCTTCACCCAACCCATGATTTTTCTGGACATCATTAACAATTTGGCGCTGCTGGCGCTGATCGCGATCTTTTCCGGATACTTTAACGAGCAGTGCCCCGGGGAAAAAAGGGTCGCGGCCCTGCACGGGCTGCTGTTCGGCTTCGCGTGCGTTGTAGGCATGTCATGCCCGGTTACGGTGGCGCCGGGCCTGTTTTATGACGGGCGGTCGGTGATGCTCAGCCTTTGCGGCCTTTTCTTCGGACCGCTGGCCGCGGCGATAGCCGCCGCAATGGCGCTGATCTGCCGGATATTGCAGGGAGGAATCGGCATGGTCCATGGCATCCCGGTGATCGTCTCTTCCGCTTTGCTCGGACTGGCCTTCCGCCATCGGGAGCCAGGCCGCAGACACGCCCCGTCCGCGGCCCGCCTGCTAGCGCTCGGCGTCACTGTGCATGTGCTGATGGTTGTTTTCATGCTGCCCCTCCCGGCCGCTGTCCTCAAAGACAATTTTTGGGAAATCGCGCTGACCGTGCTGATCGCTTACCCGATCGTCACCATACTCGTCGGCAAGGTACTTTCCGACCATTTGTCACGCGCCCGCTTGCTTCGCCAGGCTCAGGAGAGCGAAGAGCG
>JAQWAM010000443.1 GCA_028707675.1 Kiritimatiellia bacterium
ATAGTCGCCCTGTTTGCCACCGCAAAAGGCACTCCTGAACCAGCCGGGTTCAGACACCTTAGGCGCGGCGGGCTTCTCTTCCGTGATGAATACGGCGCAAGGACCTTCCTCCGGATCCCACCGGAAGGTCTTGGCCGTCGTTGTCGCCGCCCTGGATTTGACCATGTCGGAAATGTACACGGCTGACGTTAGCCGCAGCTCGAGTTCGGTATCGGGCTGCTGATTGCGAACGCGTGTCCCCTTCATCACGCGGCCTTCATCGACGGCTTTACCGGTAAGCAGCAGGATGCGTCCGCCCGGAACACGGAAGTCCCCGCAGGTGATGCCGGTGGCTGGTTTGCCGCTTGCGACCTGTATGACATCATAGTCCGCCGTGATGCCGCAGCCGGAAAAAAACGCCCTGATCTCCGCGACCGTGGGTTCGTCGTTAACCTGCGGAACCGTCTTAAAACAGCGGTCGAGTTCCGGAACAAAGCTCTTTGCAGGTGCGCCCGACTCGTCGAAATGTCCCGCATGCCTGTCACCGATCACCACGCCGCCCTTCTCCTTGAAAGCGCGTATCTGTTCGCGACTCGTTTGTGAAAGCGCCCGGCACGCAGGCAAGATGAGTGCTTTCGCGCTGCTGAGGCGGTCGGCGAGCTTTGGTTCGGACGTATAGTCAAAGCCGAGGCGGAGCGTGTTTAAAATGTGTTCCCACTGCTCCTGCGAACGGAACCAGTTGTTGTATTCACTGCCCTCAACCTGATTGCGGAGGTTCCAGTCAAACTGCGCTTTGTCATCCGACTCGAGCCACGCGATGCCCATTCCGCCCTGCGCATAGAGTATCGTGATCGGCATCGAAGCCCGTTCGGAAAAGTTGACCAGGTCGCCACAGCCGTTCACAAGCGGACGCAGCGCGGCCTTGAGAATTTTGCCGTCCCCGGTGAGCGCTCCCGTCGTCGCAAGGAACCCCTCGCCGTCAGACGCGCGCGTCTTGATCGTGTTATACAGCAGTACGCCGGTCGCACCGTTGTTAAGGGCGCCCCAGAGCTTCCCGGACATGTCTGTGTAGTCGGCATATCCCAGCCAGGTCAGGGTCGGCGTGCCGGCGCGCTTGAAGGAACGAACCCACGCGCAGGGGCCGTAATCCTGACTGCCCGTGCGCCCGGGGACGATTTTCGACGGATCGATTCCCGCCATTGGCGTCATCCACGTCCAGTTCGGCTGCCCGGTCGCGATGTCGGGATTCACGGCCGAGATCGCGTCGACGATCGTGTCGGACGCGCCGGCAAAAACCGAGTCCATGAACAACCGGAACTCTAGCCAGATCGCGTAGTTGCGCCTGCCGGCTCTGCGCCCCTCGCGCATCGCTTCCGTCAACGACGGCTCGACTTCGCCGAACGACTTGAACGCTGTGCCCCATTTCCTGTTGAGCGCATCGATTGTCCGATATTTTTCCGCCATCGCCTTCCGAAAACGCGCCATGCAGTGCGGCATGCGGCAGGGTTCGGAATCCTTGGCATGGTAGTTCATCCATGGCGCCGAAAGCGTCATCTCATCGGTAATGGCGTATTGGAACGGGGGATTGTCTTTCGCGTGTGCCGCGTAATTTTGGAAACTTTTTCTTGCCGCCGCCGTCCATTTCGGATCCGAAAGACACCCGCTGCGCCAGTGTTTCTTCACCGGATCGTCGCCATAGCTCTTACGTCCCCAGATGCCTTGCTCCTGCAGCGCCGCGCCGACGACATCATCCGGATTTTCCATGATCCCGCCCCAGCCGTCTGTCCAGGGCCAGCCGTGCTTCGCCGCGTCATAGGCGCCCGGCATGAAGCAGTTGAGGCAGTTGAGGCCGATGTCACGCATAACAGGATAAAAGATTTTGCGGTAGGGGATCGCGATCCAAAGATATCCCGCAGCGACGTAGCGTTGTTTTGAATCGAAATGCCGCGGAACGACTTCCCCGTCGGGCAGGAAGGAGACCGGCTCGATCTCTGTCTCTTTGCCGAGAATGAGGTCGGCATACAGTAGTGAATAGTATTCGTTGTACGGAAAGCCGGCCGCCTTCGCTTCAAAGTCGTGGAGTTCCGGCGAGAGGAAGACCTCGTCCACTGACGGCCAGATGCCGGAGCGCGAAATGCGGACGTTCAGACCGAGTTCGACGACCGTGCCTTGGCCAAGCGGGCCGGAGGAGAGACACGCGATTCCGTAATCCTTCAGACCCTTTGGTGAAATCCTGTCGTAGGGAATTCCCTCCGGGAACGGAATCGGCCGCCCCCAGGTGCCGCCGCGGCGCGGCGAGACGTACACGGCGCGCCCGCCGCGGCGAATGTATTCTGCGATCGCGGAATGGGGTGTCTTCTCAAGCGTGATTGGATTCGCGCCGGGCAGGAAAAGGACGTATTCGCCGCGGTCGAAACGCGCCTGCACCGTTTCGGGCTCCCACGTCTGGCCGCGCCAGATGACATCCGTCCTGAAACCAAACTGCTTCTCAAGGTCTTCGGCAATCCAGTCCGCACACAAATCGTCAGTAAAGAGCAGCACGCGCTGAGGGCTCTTTGTCTTTGCGAAAACATGGAGCTTGCGCCCGGCAAGTTCGCCTTCGGCCTTCGGCAGCGCCTCGCGCGTTACAAGCTTCAGGGATTGACGCGGGGCTCTGTTCT
>JAQWAM010000444.1 GCA_028707675.1 Kiritimatiellia bacterium
CCCTGCCTGCTGCGGGTCTCACGGGAGGATGTGCCGGAAGCCGCTGTTGAAAAAGAGGCGCCTCCGCCTCCCGCCCCAATGTCGGACCCAGCCGGTAGGGACAGTTCCCCGAACTGTCCGCGGACGCCTCGGGGAGGCGTCCCTACCAGCCCCTGCCCCCCTCCTACCTCTCCCGGTTCGACGTTCGACGTTCCCCCGCCCCCTTCGTCGGCACCAGACCCCATGCTGCCGGTCATGCGCGGCATCAAGAACCAGATCCACGGCGAGCTGATCCAGCGGCTGGACCTAAAGCGCATGACAGCCTCGCGGATCGGCGCGGAAGAGCTGCAGCAGAAGGCCCGCGCGACCATTCAGGAGATCATCGCCGAGGTGCGGCGCAAGCAGAAGCTGCCTGCCGGAATCGACCCGCGGAGGCTGGGCAAAGAGATTTTCGACGAGGCCATGCGCCTGGGTCCTCTTGAGGATTTTCTGGAAGACGAATCCATCACGGAGATTATGGTCAACGGCCCGAATCAGGTCTATGTAGAGCGCGAAGGTCGGCTGGAGCTGACAGGGCAGACCTTTATGGACGACGAGTCGGTGCTTGCGGTGATCGAACGCATCGTGGCGCCCATCGGGCGGCGCATCGACGAAAGCCAGCCTTATGTCGACGCGCGCCTGCCCGACGGTTCGCGCGTAAACGCCATCATCTCCCCGCTATCGCTGATCGGCCCGTGTGTCACCATCCGTAAGTTCGCCAAGCAGGCGCTGACTTCGCAGAAGCTGATCGAACTGGGCACATGGACGCGCAACGCCGCCGAGTTCCTGCGGCTGTGTGTGCTAATGCGTAAGAACATCGTGGTGGCGGGCGGCACGGGCTCCGGCAAAACCACGCTGCTGAACGCGCTCAGCGGATTCATCCCCTCCACCGACCGCATCGTTACCATCGAGGACGCGGCGGAGCTGCGTCTGGCGCAGCCGCACGTGATACGGCTGGAGGCGCGCCCGCCCAATATCGAGGGACGCGGCGCGGTCGCCATCCGGGATCTTGTGCGCAACTCGCTGCGTATGCGGCCGGACCGCATCATCGTCGGCGAATGCCGCGGCGGCGAGGCGCTGGACATGCTGCAGGCCATGAACACCGGGCACGACGGATCGCTGACTACGGTACACGCCAACTCGCCGCGCGACGTTATCTCGCGGCTGGAGACCATGGTGCTGATGTCCGGCATGGAGCTGCCATCGCGCGCGATACGCGAGCAGATCGCCTCGGCTATTGACATGGTGGTCCACGAGTCGCGCATGAGCGACGGTTCGCGCAAGGTGGTCTGCGTCTCGGAAGTTGTCGGTCTGGAAGGCCAGCAGATAGTGATGCAGGACATTTTCGAGTTCGTGCAGTCCGGGCTCGACGAGCGCGGCAAGGTTCTGGGAGCTTTCGTGCCCACCGGCGCGGTGCCGACTTTTTACGAGCATCTGCAGAGCCGCGGCCTGCACATCGATCCGGCGGTGTTCGATCCGGCGCGGCAAGGCGGTGGCGCGTGAGCCCGGCCGTGCTTGAAACGCTCAGGTGGGGCGCGGCCGCACTGGCGGCGCTGGCTTTCGCCGGGTGCGCATACACCATCATCCGCAGCCTCGGCGCGGGCGCGGCGGCCTACACGGACTCCATGTCCGAGGAGACCGCGCGGCGTTTCGAGGATATGTTCCTCTTCGTCTCTGCCAAGCGCATCGCCGACATCGGCAGGGCGGCCGCGGCCGCCGCTTTCCTTTTCTGCTTCATTCCTTTGTTCGATTACCGCAACCCGGTCTCTACCGCGGCGGGGCTGATCCTCGGGACGTGTTTCGGCGCCTTGGCCCTGATGGCGCCTTACCGTCTGGTCGACTTGCTGCGCGAACGCAGGCGGCGGCTGTTCAACGTGCAGCTTGTCGAGGCGCTCGGCGGCATGAGCAACGCCTTGCGCGCCGGGTTCAGCATCAATCAGGCCTTTGAGACGGTGGTGCAGAACGGAGAGAAGCCGATCTCGCAGGAGTTCGGCGTGATGCTGCAGCAGATGCGGGTGGGCATGAGTTTCTACGACGCGCTGCAGAGTCTGGACAAGCGCGTCGGCAGCGACGACCTGACCCTGGTAGTGACCGCCATCGACATCGCGCGGCGCACCGGCGGCAACCTGACCGAGATTTTCGACAAGATCAGCGAGACCATCCGCGAGCGCATGCGCATCGAGCGGCGCGTCATGACCCTGACCGCGCAAGGCCGTCTGCAGGGCATGATCGTGGCCTGCATGCCGGTGGTGCTGGGCGCGGCCATGACCTTCATCAAGCCCGAGATGATGCTGCCGTTTTTCCGCTCGGCCGACGGCATGGCGGCGATAGCCCTGACCCTAGCTCTGATCGCGGCCGGCTGGTTCTTCATCCGGCGCATCATACGCATCGACGTCTGACGCGGGCAGAGCCCGCTACTTTCAGACCCAGCGGATGGCCATGGCGCCGAAAGTCAGCCCGGCGCCGAAGGCGTCGATCACCAGCACGTCGCCCCTTTTCAAACGTTTCTGCTCAAGCGCCTCGCAGAGGGCGATCGGGATTGTGGCGGCGGAGGTGTTGCCGTAATCCGCGATGTTGACGAAGACTTTTTCGTCCGGCAGACCCAAGCGCTTGGAGACCG
>JAQWAM010000445.1 GCA_028707675.1 Kiritimatiellia bacterium
GCGGGAAGGCTGTAAGACTGTAGCTTCAGAGTTGTGCGCGGGACGGCGGGGGATCGTCTTCGTCGCAGGTGAGACGCCGCGTTTCGCCAGCCTTGAGCTGGATCTTCAGGATTACGCCCTTTTTCCACGGCGATTCGATGCGGATTAATCCGCCGCGCTTCGACACCAACTCGACGCACTCGACTTTGCCATTGCGCCGCTTTGCTGAAACGAGGGTGCCGTTGTCGGAGAGCAGATTTTGGAACGAGGCGTCGCGCCAGCGCTCCGGCGCGCCCTGAAAAATACGCGCGATGCCGGCGCGCTCGTGCAGAAACATCTCATGCACGGCTGCCGTCGCAGCCATCGCCCCGTCAATCTGCATGATCTCTTCGCCTTCCGCATCGCCGGAGACGCCGAACGCACTGGCGTTGGCGCCGCGGCGCATCACCGAGAAGCCCGGATGGTAAACGTCGTGACGTGAACCGTGGCCCGGATTGGTGAACATCCGCTCCCAAATACGCAGGGTCATGTCCGCCGCGTCGGCATTACCCCAATGGGTTTGCAGCATCGCCGCCCACGGCATCGCCCAACCGCTCCAAAGGCCCATGCCTTCGCGTTGCCATGTCCGGACGGTCTTAGCCGTGGAGCGCCGGATAAGCTCGTCGCCGTAATCCCAGACGTCGAACGGCACGTAGCCGGCTAGATGGGAGTGGTGACGGTGCGATTCGGGAAGCGTGAGGCCCCGCCAGAGTTCGATCTCGCCGCCCGGGCCGCCGGCGAACGATGCCAGCGGCAGGCGGTTCTTGATATCGAGCCACATCGGGTCGGGCTCTTCGCCGAGCATCTGCGCCGCCTTGATGAGATCGCGGACAAGCCTGTGGCAGGCCGCGAGCTGAAAGCTGGCGTCGCGACCCCACCCGCCGCGGGAATCGAATTCGGGCGATGTGGACGCAGGGAAGGAAAGACGGCCTTTGTCTTCTTCCATCATTGCGCGATAGACGTTCATAGCGCCTTTCATGAGCGGATAGGCGTCGGTCCGCAGGAACTCGATGTCACCGCTCATTGTGACATAACGGAACATCATCTGGCAGGTCCAGGCGGTGCAGGCATGGTCCATTGTGCCGGCCCAGTAGCCGCCGATCAGACGGCAACGGTCGTCCACCGAATGGGGCAGCATGAACCCGTCTTTGATGCCGGCGAACTTGCGCGCGTTCTCCCGGAGGATCGGCCACCAGCTTTTCACCATCCGGAAAAGCGGTTTCAGAGACTCCAGATGATTGCCGCGGAACGCGGGCCAGTAGCACATCTGGACATTGATGTTGAAGTGATAATCGCCGTGCCACGGCGGCAGGCGGTATTCTTCGATCCACGGACCCTGCAGCGGCGCTGGAACGCCGTCCGCTCCGGTCATCGAGCCGAACTTGTACATGCCGAAGTCATGGATCTCGCGGATGACGCGATCGGGGATGTCGATCTCAGGCGTGTCCCTCCACCAGTCGGCCCAGAACTTCTCGGACGCCTTGCGCGTCGCGCCGTAGCCCTTCGCCGCGGCGACCGCGAGTTTCTCCGCGACCGACGCCTCGGCCGCCGCGGTGTCAGTGCCTCGGCTCGACACGAGAAATGTGACATTGCCTTCATTCACAAAACCGGCCGCAAGCGCGGGATCGGCGGGCAACGCCTGAGCGAAGCCAGCGCCGCCGCGAAGCCCGAATTTCACCGGTGGCTTGAAGAGAATCGGCTCCAGTTCCTTGCGGACGTTTTCGTGTTCCCACGCTGGTATCGCTCTGCCGACGGCGGAGATACTCTTCGGCCATTTAATTGCGAGGACGCCCGATTTGCGGTCTAGCGCGATTTCAATGGTGCCGACTTCTTTGTCATCCCGGTCGCGCGCGATGCAGATGCTGGCCAGCCCTGTTCCGGTTTCTAGCTCACCCTCCGTGAGGTGTAGTCCTTCAGGAAGATCGAATTCGAAGTGTCCGACCGGAATGATCTGCGGATTTTTCGGCTCGCCCGGTTTTATCTCGCCGCGGCGGAAGAGGTTTTTAACCATATCCATGTCGTTAGATTTCAACGCGGCGGTGATGTTGGCGTAGGATTGGTCTTCGTTCCAATCATAACCGCCGCGATGATCCCATGTGTCGTCGCGACCGAGCGTCACCTTCAGGGAGCGGCCTCCGCCCCACACGAGGAAACCGCTTTCGGCGTTGCCGAAAGGGAGCCCCTCATGCGAGCTTTTCAACGGGAAATACCACTCCATTTCCACGCGATCGCCTTCCGCCGCCATAAGCGCCGCCGCGACAAAAGCTGCCGCAAGCATTATCTTGCAGTATTTCATTCGTCATGTCCTTCCTGTGGATGACCCTGTCCCGGCACGCGGTCAATACGAAGATCATAGATTTCGACATCGCCTGCCGTATGCGCGCACAGGGTCGGCCTCACGCTCAAGACTCCATCCGGCACGCGATAGCTCTCACGGACAGCCACCGGCTCGCCGGCAAGATCCGCTTCCGGGATGAAGGGGTTGCCGTGCGAGCCCTTCCACTGCCATTGTGTTCCATACTGGAAAAACCCGATCGAACAGCGGGCGTTACCGCGCGCCTTGACGGTGACAATATACTTTTCGCCGGACTTGACCGGCAGCGCCTCGCTCAGGTATA
>JAQWAM010000446.1 GCA_028707675.1 Kiritimatiellia bacterium
AGACAGCCGGGCGGCGGCGTTTTCGCCTGCCGCCAAGATACGTTTGGTGCTGGTGGAGGTTACGGACTCGGCGCGGGAATTGGAGCGGAGCCATCTTTGCGGGCCGACGGCCGGCATGATCCAGGCCGAGGCTCTGGCGGGCGTGGCTTTGCTGGGTTCGGAATTAGCAGCGGTAGCGGAGACCGTTACCATGCGGCTTAAGGTTTCGGGGCCGGTGGGCGGGGTGCTGGTGGAAGCGGGCGCGGACGGCAGCCTGCGCGGCTACACGAACGTTAAAGTGATGAACGATCTGGACGCGCGCGAGGAGTTGGATGTCTCCGTGGCGCTGGGGGAACAGGCCGAGATGCAGATCATTCGTTCAGTGCCCGGCCGCATACTGGACAGCGCGGCCACCAGCTTGTCGCATGCTTCGGTGACGAACTGCGTCGAGCTGTATTTCCGGCAGTCGCTGCAGCGTCCGGTGCTGGTGCAGATAGCGGCGCTGTCTTACGGAGGATTTCTGGAGGGCGCGCGCGGCCTGATGGTGGAAAAACTGCCGGACGGCGATGATGCCGTGTTCGCGCGATTGTCGCGATATTTCGAGGACGGCACGCTGCTGGAATGCTTGGAGTGCGCAGCATCCCTTAAGACGGTCTGCGAGACTGTGGGTCCGGAAGACTGTGTGTATGAAAAACCCTTCCCTTTGCGCTTCGCTTGCCGCTGTTCGGAAGAACGGGTGGCCGAAATGTTGACATCCTTGCCGGTCGGAGATCTTAAAGCGCTGATTCTTGAAGACCGCCCGGCACAGATATTCTGCCAGATGTGCGGCAAGGGGTATCAGATCGGCACTGAGCAGTTGCGCGAGATATTGAAAAAGCGAGGATGATGCCGAGCAGGTAAGCGCGGTTTGAAGCGGTAGCATGATGAAAGACAAAACAAACAAATGGATGCTGGCAACGGGCGCGGCAATGGCTGTGAGCGCGGCTGTCGCCATGTATGCTTTTTCAGTGTGGTTCGGAAACCTGAACCAGGACGAGGGCTGGTATCTGTATGCGGCCCGGATGGTGTCCGAGGGCAAGCGGCCCTACCGCGATTTCTTTTTCACGCAAGGTCCGGTTATGCCCTTGATGTACGGGCTTTTGTTCAGGGTCTGGTCGGTCGGCGGCGTTTTAGGAGGACGTGTGCTGACGGCGGTCTTAGGTCTGGCAGGCTGCTGCTGCGCTGCGGGACTGGCACGTCGCGCGGTCCCTGCGCAGCGCGCGTCAGAGGCAATGGTTATCGCCTTCGCTCTGACAGCATGTAACCTGTATCACGTTTACTTCACCGCGATACCGAAAACCTACGCGCTGGCGTCATGCCTTTTGCTGGGCGGCTACTGGCTGTTGACCTTGTGCCTGTCGCGACATAAACGCACGCGCTCGCACATGTCGTGCATGTGGGCGTTCCCCGCAGGTCTGCTGGTGGCGGCGGCGGCGGGCACCAGGCTTTCGATGGGGGCTTTGCTGCCTGTGACGGTTTTGGGCCTGATGTTTACGTGGCGCAAGACCGGCGCGGCATTTTTCTGGTTTGCCCTTGGCGGAATCGTTGGATTGGTGTTGGCTTACGGGCCATCGCTGCTTTTCGCGCGCGAGCAGTTCATCTTCAGCCAGACCTTTCATACGGCGCGGGGCGGTGGCGGACTGATGCTGACCGCGGGATCGCTGTCGCGGACATTGCGGGCGTATCTGCCCGCGGCCACGCTTTTGGCGGGATATGCCTTATTTCTTTTCCGGCCGTGCGGAAGCGGGGAGACGCGGGCTGACGATGAAGTCACGGACAACCGCGGCGCCGTCTGGCCGTGGCTGTGGATGGCTTCGTTCTGCGCCGTGTTCGTTTTGCAGATGTGCAGCCCGTACCCTTACGACGACTATCATGTGCCGGTGATGGGGCTGCTGGCGGCGGCTCTGACGGGATTAATTGTGAATGGCGTGGCTACACGGCGCAGGCGTTGTCAGGTCTGCCTGTTTTCAGTACTGCTCGCTTTGGCTGCAAGCGGCTCGTCGCCTCTACTGCAAGATTGGTTCGTTGTCAGGCAAGATCGTTTTTGGGTGGTGCAGCGTAAAATTTCTGATCTGGCGCTGTTACGCGGGGTTGCCCGTGATGTACGGGCTTTATCCGGCAGCGACCGTGTGCTGTTGACCCAGGACACCTATCTGGCGGTGGAGGCGGACATGTCGGTGCCGACCGGCCTTGAAATGGGGCCTTTTTCTTATTTCCCGTCGTTGAGCGATGCGGAAGCGCTTAAGCAGAACGTCATGAACAAGAGCCGCATGTCCGCGCTGCTCGCTGCGGCTCCGGCGTCGGTGGCGGCCTACAGCGGCTACGGGTTTGCGGTCAGCTCGCCGGTTATGGACGAGGTGCCGTTCGAAGACCGGCAGTTCTACCTGAGCCTGCTTGGCAGGAATTACGATTTCGCGCAAGAGGTGCGGTATTTCGGACAGAACAGCACGACGCTGCAGATTCTGGTGCGGCGCAAAATTCTGGGGAGCGATGATTAGCGAGGTTGGCTGATGGGCGGAATCCTGGATACAATCAACACACCTGATGATGTCAAAGCCGTCGAGGCCGCGCGGCTGCCGGTGCTGGCTGAAGAGGTTCGTGAAAC
>JAQWAM010000019.1 GCA_028707675.1 Kiritimatiellia bacterium
TTAGATTGAGGGTGATGTCGGCATAGCGGACCGCCGGGTCGGAATACCTGCTGCTGTATAGCGCGGTGTCACTGTCACCGCACATGAAGGGAAGTCCGCCTATGTCGCCCAGAACCATCGCTTTGCCCGCTTTATCCGGATGATCGGCAACGTAAAACGCGGCGCGGACACCGGCGATACGGTTCGGGTAGATTTTATGAACACAATTACTGCGCCCGATGACCCCCGGTTTGGCGCCAAAATCGATAAGCGGCATCCCCTTCGCGGTCGCGCTGGCGCGGAAAAGAGGATTTGTGCAATAAGGGAGGAAATACTCACTGGCGCTTTGAAAATCCGAGTGACCCGCGTAAATACCGTTCTTGCGGACATCGTCCCAGCGCGTGACCATGAGACCGTCCGAGTCGGCGACCTTGGTCAGGGTGGTGTCGTCACTTGCGTCGAGATGCAGGGCCGCCTGATTGAGCAACGCGGAAAGTTCGTCAGACGCCTTGCCCGCCAGCTCAATGGATCCGCCGGAAAGGATGATACGGGTCTTCTCGCCTCCCGTGGAGTTGATTGCAAGCTCGCCCGCGCCCGTTTTGTCGAGCGTGCCGCCGCCGTAGAGGTTGCCGATCTCCGCGCGCAACCCCTCGCCGGGAACGCACACCACAGGACGGCAGGCGGAAGAAAGATTGTGGAGCACCGGCGTGAAACCGGCAGCCGGATGCAGAAGCAGCCGGGAAAACACGCCGTACGGGCTCCAATAGCCGGTGAACCCGTTCGGATTCGCGATATCCAGGTAACGGCCCGCAACGCCGTCGGTCGGGTTCTTCGGCAGATACCTAAAATAAACAAACGTCCCGCTGTTGAACAACGCGTCGATCTGGATCGTATGGCGCTCGTCTCCGGTAACCGCGCCGATCACCGGGTCGATCTCTCCGGTTCTGGCGGCGTTATTGGCCGTCGCGCCGGTATTGATCGTCTGCATACCGTTCATCCCGCTGTCGGGTATGTATGCCGAGGCCGCCGGCAACGGATCGAGAGCACTGATGACGATATCCTCGCCGTTAGTCGGCGCGTAAACGAGCGGATTACCCAATCCATCCGTCCAGTCGACACCATTCGTCCATGATGCGGATTTACTGACGGTGTTTGTCCAAACGGCGTCGGTGGCGAACGCGGTTATGGCCAATGCCATGAAGGCAACGGCCGGGCACAGCGGCTTCAAGCATGATTTTTTCATTGGATCTCCTTATTAAGCTGTAAATTTTACAGGAAACACACGCAATGGACAAACTCGAAACGACTTTTTCCGGCAACAAGAAACACACTTTATCGGCAAGCGATGCGTTTTTCGTCACTTGACCTTCCAGTTTGAATTGAGAATGCCCTCGGTATCGCCCCGGCCCGAAAGGCCCTGCCCGTAAGTGAGCTTACGCCCGAGTCCCGGATGCATGTCCCCGCCATAGCGTTTGACGATGGCCACTTCCGACGCCGCGGAATACGGATCGGACGAACCGACCGCGAAGCGCGCCGATTTTTCGAGCGTCGGGAGCGGTTCCGCCAGCTCTCCGCTGGCCACAAAAAGGGAGGAATCGAGCCCTTTCTCGCGCAGCACATACCAACGCGCGCCGTCGCGGCAGAAGAGACGGTCCTTGGCCTCGAGCGTTACCGGGAAAGTCCAGACCCGCTTGGTGCCGTCCTTGACGGCGAGCGACGGATTCGCGATCGCGCCGGTGAAGCGGAGTTCGAGATACGCCTTCTCGCCCGGTCTGACGGGCACGGGAATGCGTCCGTCGAAACCCTGTTTCGGCGCGTAAAAAGCCGGTTCCACCGCCTCGTAGGCGAGCCGCCGCCGCGCGTCCTTGCCGAGCGTCGCGTGATCCCTGACGGCGGGGAACGGCTGTCCGAGCGCGAAGACCGCGACCTCGGCGCGGGCCGCGCCGTCTTCGACAAACCCTGTGTATTCGATCTCGTTCTGGCCGGCGCGGAGTTCCGCCTTCGCGCCGTAAGCGCGCTGGAAAGGAAAGCCCATTTCGGTATAACGCGTCCAGACGCCATCCCCGAGCTCAGCGTACTCGCCGGATTCGAGCACGAACGGCAGCGGGAAACACGCGCCGTTCACGACGACCGCGCACTGTTCCGTCTCGTTCTTGACGGCGGTCGCGGCGGTGACTTCCGAGACCTCGACCGTCGCCGTCTCGCCCGGCGGCACGTCGTTCAGGAAAAAACTCAGCTTCGCTATATGCGCCATGTCGAGCGCCGAGGCTATGAAACGCATGTTGTGTTCGTTCGAATACGGCCAGACGAACTCCTCCATCCGCCCCGCGTCGCGTTCGCGCGTAAGCAGATCCACGCGGCGCCAGCCGGTGAAGTCGATCTTCACGTAATGGTCTGAAAGCGCGCTCGAGTATTCGCGTCCGCAACCGAGCTGGAAGCACAGCGTCTCGCCCTTGCCGTCGCCCTTGATCCAGAAACTGTATGCGGCCATGCCTGTGGCGTCGCGGTAGGGTCGCTCCGTCGTCCAGGAATACGACGCCCAGGCGCCGCGCCTGGTGTCACCGCGGTTGGCTGCGGTTAGGATGAATGTCTTGCCGTGTTCCGACTGGCCGCGTTCGAGCTTCGCCTCAACTTTCGGCGCATCCGCACCTGTAACATCGAGCCGGTCGTCAGTTGAAAGGAGCTTCAGCGCCGGGGCATCCTTTCCGGCGGCATAAAGCGCCTCGACGCGGATCGCCGCGGCGCAGTTCCCGCGGGCGGCGAAGGTCCACTTCTCCGAACCGTCTCCGACGCCGGTCACGCGCTGGACGCGCGCGTCCGAGCGCCGGCACATCCAACGCCCGTCCGCCGCCTGACGCAGACGCGCGTCCACGCCCTGCTCGCCGAAAAGCGCGAGCGCCTCGCCCGTGAAGGCGTTTGCCATGCGGAAACGTTCGTACCAGCCGAGCACAGTCAGTTGTAGCGTGACCGCGAACGGGGTGATCCGCTGACGGCGCATATCAACCCCCTGGAGGGACATGGACGCGTTCGCCGCGGCGTTCTTGGCGGCGAAATACTCCATCTCATCAAGGAAGTGCCCGCGCGCCATACCGTCCGCCTGACGCGGCTTCCACCAGCCCATCTGCGGTTCGAGGAGGTTGCCCTTGCGGATGTAGTCGATGTCGCGCGAGTGCTGGTCCTGAAAGAGTTTCGCGCCCCAGAGCGAATGGTCCCAAGCGCCGTAGCGCGAAAGGTACCACCAGTTCATCTCGTTGCTGCAACTGCCTTCAATGAGCGTGTGCGGGCCGAGCTTCCGGGCGATCCCCAGACGCACCGAATCGATCGCGTAACGCGAGCCGAGACCCTCGGAACCGTCGAAGTAGATCATGTCGAGGCGGCCGGTGTTGAACGCGGTCGCGATCGCTTCCGCCAGTTCCTCCGCAAGCCGCGAATTGGGCGCCGGGTAGAAAGCGTCATAACGCTGCAGCAGATACTTGGCTTCGGTGCCTGCGGGATACGTGCCGCCTTTCTTGGTTTTGAATGCGCCGCGCGCGATGCCCGTGAAGGCGTAGGGTTTCTCGCGGCGTATGCCGGTGTATTGCACGAGCTCGGTGCCGATCAGGAACGAATTGCCGTTGGATCCGTAGGAATGGATAACGTCATGCGTCTTTTCGGGCTGCTCCTCGACGAACATCTCGGTGTCGTCTTCAGTGAGTGGCCTGGCCAGCTTGTGAGTGCAGCGGACGATCAGGTCTGTGCGGCAGACCGGCGTGATCCACGGATCCTTGGGGTTGATGCACGCGGTGAGCGTGTGCATGCCGACGCGCATCCCGGCGTCATGGATCATGTCGGCGCAGAGTTTAAAGTCTTCATAGCCCCGCGGGTACAGGACACCGGTCGGCGTGAAGTGTCCGCGCGAACCGGCATTATGCATATGAATCATGTCGAAACCGCCGCGCTCGGCGAGGTCGATCCAGTCGTCGGAAGAGCCGGGCGACATCTCGGTGAAGAGATATGAACCGCGGACGGTCTGGTTTCCGAGCGACCAGGCGCCGGAGCAGGTCGTGTGGTAAACGCCGGCATCGAGCGTCATCTGGCGCATCGCCTCCTGCAGCTTCGCGCGCGGCCCGGCTACGATGCCGCCGCGGCGTCCGACGAACGGGGCGATCTTGCGCTCGACGTCGAGAAAGAGAGACTTGCGGTCGCGGTTGTGGATGCCTGTCTCGGGCTCGGGAGCGCGCACGATCACGCCGGATTCGTCGTCGGAGATCATGTTGAGGACGCGGCCCGTCCATTTCCTGCACGTCGGGGTGAGCCAGGCGAAATACAGCACTCCGGCGTCCCGGACGTCGAACTCTGCGACCTCGAATGACCAGCCGAGCCCGAAGCTCTTCACCTTCAGCGTCACGCTGCCGCCGTCCGACGGGAAACTCCAGCGGAATCGGCTGTCGCCGAGCGCCTCCAGTTTATTAGGATAAAGGCACTTGCCCGGGGTGCCAACGAACAAAAACACGTCCTTGGAAACGAGCTCTCGCCCGCTTTCGCGTTCTTTCAGCGACACGACCCTGCCGGCAGCGTCGAAGGTCAAGACCGCCATGTCGTTCGTCCAGGCGACGTCACCGAAAATCGTCCCCGCCGCCATCGCGGCTATTGCCATTGCCAAACTAAACTTCATTTGCCTCTTCCTGCTGATCATTCCACGAAAATCGTCCCCACGTCAAACCCGGCCAGATCGGGTAGCCTCACTGCCGCCTCGTCCGACGACGCGCCGGGCCGCGCATCGACCCCGACAGCCGCACTTAAAGTCTACCGTGAGTGAGCATGATAACAATGAAGCTTTGCCGACACAATCCTTCGCTCTGCAATCCACAGCAACGAATAACTCACTTTACCGGCAATCCGCATGGATTTGCGGATTGTCAAATGCTATAATCGGCAATATGGACGACAAAAGCAACGACATCAAACGCGTGGCCGTGGTCTTGGATCTCGCAAAAGCCTCCCGTCGGGACTTCCTCTCCGGGTTCTTCGACCGCGTCAATTCCATTCCCAACTGGAAAATCCGTCTCTTTCAATCCGCTGACGAATTCACTCCGGCAACAGTCTGCCGCTGGCAGACGGACGGCACCCGCGGCGTCATCGTCGCCGAAAACGGTTCCGCGGGGGCGGACGCGGCACTCGCCCTGACGGATATTCCGGTCGTCGCCGTCGGTTCTCGAACAAACTGGCTGACATCCCGCAGGCAAAACATCGTTTTCCTTCGGATGGACGACGAACGCATCGGCGAATTCGCCGCCGGACAACTCGCCGAACTCGGGCGTTTCAATTCGGTGGCCTACCTTCCCGCCGGGCAAAATGACTTATGGAACATTTTGCGCCAACGGGGTTTCTGCGCCGGCACGGCCAAGCGCAATTACACGGTTTGGACTTATGACGAAAAAGCCGACGGTCCCCTTGAAGTCTATCTGGACAAGCTTCCCAAGCCCGCGGCGATATTCGCCGCATGCGACGGCATCGCCAGCAGTGTTATCGACGCGCTGCCGGCGCCTGCGGCTGCGATCCCGGGACGCATCGTCCTGCTCGGGGTGGACGACGACGAGCTCATCTGCGAATCATCGCGCCCTCGGCTTTCCAGCATCAGGCCCGACCATTACACCGAGGGCTCTCTGGCGGCCGGAGAGCTGGACGCGCTCATGCGGGCCCGCAGCCCCAAGATGCCCAAAACGATCCTCTGCCGCGAGATGAAACTGGTTACCCGCGATTCGACCGCCCCCGTCGCCCCGGCGGCGCGGCTGATTTCAAAAGCCAATGAATTCATCCGCCACAACGCGGCCCGCGGCATAACGCCGGCGGATGTCGCCGCGCATCTGGGGATTTCGCGGCGGCTGCTCGACCTCCGGTTCAGCGAATTGAACGACCGGACAGTCGCGGAATCGATTCTCGATACGAAACTTGAAGCGGTGAAACGCGCGCTATCAACAAGCGGCGACCGGATGAGCGTAATCGCCGCCAACTGCGGGTTTTCAAACCCTAATCATCTCCGCAACGTTTTTTTGGCGAAAACCGGGCTGTCCATGCGCGACTGGCGCAAAAGCCATCCAGCCGACCGCAACTGAAATTCCCCTTGTACAACCACACGTCCGCCTAAGCGCACACTGTGAACGGGTTGTGCGCCAGAGCGACGCAACTGATGATTTCTCACGCATTGCGAGAAACCAACTACACATTACAGATGTCGAACGCCTGTTTCAGACTCGCCAGCGCGTCTTCCCTCTTGGGGATAAACTCCTGTCCGACATAGCCGTCAAAACCGGTCGCCTGAATCGCCTTCATAATTTTGGCGTAGTCGAGCGTCTGCGTGCCGTCGATCTCGTTACGCCCGGGCATTCCGCCTGTGTGGTAGTGTGCGAAGCAGTCCGAGTGTTTCTGAATGTCCGCCTCCACGTCTTCCTTCATCATCGCGGCGTGGTAAATATCATAGAGAATCTTCACGCGCGGCGACGCCACGCGGCGAACCAGATCGACGCACCACTTTGTGGAATCCGCCATGTAGTCTTTGTGGTCGATGGAATTGAGCAGCTCCAGACAGATCGTCACTTTTTTTTGCTCGGCATATCCGGCGACCTGCTTCAGCGCGGCCACACTGTTCGCGAGACCCGTCACGTCGTCCATGCCCTCGCGATTGCCCGAAAGCGTGATGACGTTAGGAAAGCCGGCCTCCGATGCGGCGTCGATGCTCTTGCGAAGCGCAGACAAACACATCTCGTGGTTATCCACATGATTGATACCCTTGGCGATACCGTGACTAGGCGTCATGGCGCAGATCAACCCGTGGCGTTTCAGCATCGGCCACTGATCCGGGCCGACGAGTTCAACCGACTTCAGTCCCATGGCCGCACAGGCGACGACAAAGTCCTCCGTCCCCATCTTTGCGCGTTTCAGGAATCCGTTGTAACACCAGAGGCAGACCGACTGTTTCAAACGACCGCCGCCACTTTCGGCAAACGCCGGCCGGGAAAAGGGTTCGAGCATTCCCGCAGCCATAGCCCCCGCCAAACCGCGAAGTAACTTTCTGCGTGAACACTTGGATGTTACATCGAAAAACACGTCGTTGATTATGTTCATAATTCCCCTTTTATAAACCGGGCTTTAAACGCCGCAGCAGTCAGGGATTTCAAACCCTTTGCGGTTCTGGTCTTTCAACAGCGCATTGGCCTCTTTCGCATGATCGCCGATGAACCGTTCGGTTTTGGGGTCGAACGACAGCACCGGGCCGACGGTGTAGCTGTTGCCATCTTCGGGGAGGCCGACGCCCGCGCGCATAATCTCGTGAAGCCTCTGGAAGTGCTCGCAGGCATCTTTGTTGTCACCAAACGCGCCGGCCTTCGCAGTGAACGGAGCCTGTTTGCCCAACCGATAGGAGTTGTTCATCACATGCCCGAGGACGCAGGCGTTGTGCGCATCGACCGCATTCCCGTTCACCATCGCCGGGTCGTTCGCGCGGATAGCGGCGAAGAAGGCTCCGAAGTGCCCGCCCGGAGTCACCTTGCCCGGCTCCACCTTGATGTCCACGCCTTCGCCGCTCCCTTTGGGATAGTACTTGTTCCTGACAATCCTGCCGCCATCCTCGAAGTAGTACTCGTTCTCAACCTGCGTCTCGTACCCCTCATACTTGACATTGCGGACATTGAAGAAGACCTGCTGGCCGTTAGGGTATTCGGCCATCGCGAACATCGTGTTGGGCGTAACGCCCTGGTCCTTCCACAGAAACCGCCCGCCGATCGCCATCGCCTTGACGGGGTGCGTCTGATCATCGTCAAGCGCCCAACGCGCTATATCGAGCTGATGCGTCCCTTGGTTATTGAGATCTCCGTTGCCGGTTTCCCAGAACCAGTGCCAGTTGTAATGCACTAGATTGCGGTGAAAGTCCGCGACTGCAGCCGGCCCTCTCCACAAGTTCCAGTCCAGCTCTGCCGGCGGCGCTTCCAAGGGTTTAACCCCGATACCGGCGCGTGCCTTGCAGCAATAGCCGTAAGAGATCTTCAGGCGGCCGAACTTGCCGGCCTTGATCGCCTCATGCAGCCCGGCAATCCTGGCGTTGCTGCGGCGCTGCGTCCCGTGCTGGACAACAACGCCGTATTTCTTTTGTGCCGCAACGGCGACCCGCCCCTCCAAAATGTCGTGGCTCATCGGTTTCTCGACGTATACATGTTTGCCGGCTTGCGCCCCCCAAATGGTCATCAGGGCATGCCAGTGATTGGGGGTAGCGATGGAAATCGCGTCCACATTCGTGTCTTCCAGAACGCGGCGCAGATCCGCGACGCCCCGTGGTTTTTGAAGACCGTTGCTTTTCGTCTCTACCTCTTTCAACCGCCGCGCCAGCACACTTTGATCCGGATCGACCAGATAGGCGATCTCGGCATCCGGCAGCTTGAGCAGTTCCGCTATGTGGGCAGTCCCGCGTCCGTTGATGCCGACAACCGCCACACGGATCTTGTCATTGGCGCCCAGCACGCGCCCGGAAGTTTTGGTGCCGCAAAGCAGCACAGACGAACCGGCCACTGCGGCCGAGGTCGATCGCAGAAAACGACGACGTGTGAATTGTGACATTTAATAGGCCTTTCTTGATGCTTGTAGACTGCCAAAACTGGACGCGTGAGTCAAGCCGAGGCCGTCGGCCGCAGAAATTCTAACTGCGTCCCCGTTTACCACCATGTGCCGCCGTTTAAACTCATAGAATCGTCACCCAAACGCATGGTCGTCTGTTTCGGAGACCACAAGGCCAGCTATGCCACTAATCACAAATGATACTTGCCGGAGCAATATCAATGCAATAACCTGCCGCAAAGGTCCCCGTGAACCCAATTGAGATTGAGCCGGTTGCGCATCTTTTTGCTCTCGTTCGGCCATAGCACATCCGCCCAGGCGCGCTGCGGGTAAGCATCATTAATGAAACAGATCCACGCCGGGAAAAGACGGTCGTCGCAATGCCAGACACCGGCTGGAAATGATAGATTTAGAACGTTTACACCATCTTTTTTCACTACCGAACCTTCACACACATCGCTCGGGAACGCTTCGATCTTGCCCGTGTCCTTGCGGACAAGGACACGAATGGGATACGTCACGCCGACGGCGTCGGTCATCGAAACGATCAGGTTGTCCGGAAGCTCGCCGTATTCGCAGACCAGCTCCAGACCGCAGGCAGCGGTCTTCTCCGCCTTCCAACGCAGCCCCTTGCCCTTATTCCACTCGCCCGTTTTCGCCTGCGCGGCGTTTTTCTCAAACTCCGATTCGGGATAGGTTTTGCCGGCATGGAGCCTCGAAGCGATCACATCGAGGCTCGCGGCGGATTCTTCGAGCTTGCCGCGCCGCCAGACGAAGAGTTCCGGAAAGTAGAGATAAGACTGCGCTTCAGAATGGAAGCCGAGTAGTGAATCCGCCTTGCACAGATCCTCCATCTCGTCCGTTATCTCTTTAGCGCGGTTGTTGATCTTCCGCATCTCCTTCACGGCAGCAAGCGCCGCGGCGGAATCGCCGCATTCGCGGCTTTGGAATACAGCCTCGCTGCGGAGCCGGTAAAAACGGTATATATCCGCCCCCTGCTCGAGTTGGAGGTGCAGCGCGCGCATGACGCCGAGGTCACGGCAACGTTCGATATTGCCCGCATACTTTTCCTGGAGCTTCTTGACGACATTCTCACCCGCGGCGTTCCTGCCGTCTGTGCCGTGCGCCATCCGGTCCGCAAGGATTATCGCCTCGTCGAGCGTGAACCCCATGAGCGACTCGCCGACAGCATCGCCGCCGTAGGGAACTTCGCCCGGCAGGGCGACCCAGCTCATCGGCATCGGCGCCATGTTGACATCGGTGACGAGCGGCCACGCCACACCGGCCGCGAACGGACCGAAATACTGGACGTTGTTCGACAAGGGATAGTTTTCGTAAGCATCGGAGAAACGTTTCCAGAGATCCGCCATCACAGCGGAATCCTCGCCCCACTCGCCATGTGCGAGACGAAGAAGAAACGCATCCTCGCCGTCCGTGAAGTCCTCATACGCCAGCTCGCCGGCGGCGCGGTTCATGATCCCCGGATTGTTGCCGAAAAACCACGAGAGCATGACGCTCTCTACGCCCGCCTCGCGCATGGCCTTGAACTTGCGGTAAAGGAGTCCCGGAGCGGGAATATACGGGAGGGTCGCGAGTTCGTGTGAATTCGCCATCTGGATCTTCGCCGCCATCGGATTTCCGGCGTCTCGCGCGGTCTGAGCAAGGCGCGCGAACGGAGCGGCCGGGCCGGGGAACGAGAGCCAGTAATCCCCGCCGACACGATAGCTGCCGAGCTGCTGCTTGATCGCGCCGGATTCGAAATTATACATGTAGGTGACGCCCTCGGGAATGTGGCGCGGAACGTCATAACACCATTCGCGACGGGTGGGCACAGGCTCCGGCTCGTAGAACCAACTGATGATCTCACTCTTCGGATCGACCGAGCGCATACCCTTCAGCATAGCCGTCATCGTATCGTAATGGAGCTCCCAGGGCTGCCGCCTGGAACAGCGCGGGCATGTGACAGGTGTCCAGCTGACGTCGTTGCACGGAATGGAACTGAGACACGTCGTCACGGCCTCGCCATGCGAAATGTTGATAAGCCCCGCGAGCCCCGGCACTTGCGAGAAGATGGACCGGGTCGATTCCTCGAGGTACTTGAGCGTCGCAGGCTGGGAAGGGCACCAGCAGACGCGCGGCGTCCAGTCGAAGCTCGCGCCCATGAACTCCGGATGATTTTTGAACAGGACGTCGTCGGGTTTCTCCGCCATCGGCTCGTAACCGAAAATCCAGACCTTGATGCCGTGCCTGCCGCACTTTTCCACCGTACTTTTGAGTTTAGCGAGACGCTTA
>JAQWAM010000447.1 GCA_028707675.1 Kiritimatiellia bacterium
GGTGTGGCCGAGCAGAACATGACCGGTGTCGCCTGCGGCGTCGCCATGGAGGGCAATATCGCCATCACGTACTCGATCGCGAATTTCCCGACCCTCCGCTGTCTCGAACAGGTCCGCAACGATGTCTGTTACCATAACGCCAACGTCAAGATCATCATCATCGGCGGCGGGATGGCCTACGGGGAACTTGGTATCTCCCACCATTCGACCGAAGATATCGCGATCATGCGCGCGCTGCCGAATATCGTGGTGCTCGCGCCCTGCGACATTCCGGAAGCCCGGGCCGCGACCCGCGCGATGATGGCTCACAACGGGCCGGTCTACTTCCGCTGCGGGTACAAGGGCGAACATGATATCCACCCCGGGCCGGTCGCTTTCCGGATCGGCAAGGCGATCACCGTGAAGCCCGGCACCGACGCGACCGTCTTTTTCACCGGCACCGTCGGCATCAACGCCAAGCGCGCTGTCGAACAGCTTGAAAAAGAGGGCGTTCGCTGTCGGCTGGTCAGCATGCCCACAATCAAACCGATCGACCGTGAAGCCATCATCGGCGCGGCCCGGGAGACCGGCGCGATCGTGACCGTCGAGGAGCATAACCTCTGCGGGGGCTTCGGCGCTGCTGCCGCCTTCCCGTGTGCAGGCGCAACTTGCGCCCACCAAGGATGGCACGGTGCGGGACCGCCTATGGCTTTTCGGCAGTCCGACAGGCAGCACGGCTCCCCATACGGGACGCCGCACGGTCATGAGTCCCGTTGAAGGAGCCCTCTATCTGGGGATTCCCAACATCTACATGAATCAGGCAAACGCCGGACTTGAAGCGCAAATCGGGCGCTTTGAGCCGCCTTTCGCGCAATATGCGACCGCACTGCGGCCTTTCAAACGGATCCTCTGGGGGCTGATCGGTTCGGGAGGGTTCACCACAACCGAGGAGCGCAATGAAGGATTGGAACTGATCATCAAAACCCCAAACTTCGTGGGGACGCACTTGGACGACTTTTTCACCAGCAAGCCAATCGGCAAGAAGGCAATCCTCACGGTCGATGACCTTCACCGGATCCGGGACACTCTGAAATCCGCAGGCCGGCCGCTGGAGATTTATTCCACCTACTACACCAGCCTTTTGGATCTCCCGCTGACGGAATATCTGGAGTTGCTGGACGGCGTTACCTTCTGGACATGGAAATCCGAGGATATCGTGAATCTGGAGCCGAATTTGGCCAAGCTCAAAAAGGTGGCGCCCAACCTGAAGGTGATCCTGGGGTGCTATCTGGTGGACTTCACTAAAAAAGTGTCCGTCCCGATTCCAGCCATGAGGCAACAGTGCGAGTTCGGACTGGAGGCGCTCAAGCGGAAGCGCATCGAAGGCATGATGTTTCTCAGCAACGGTGTGATGGACGTTGGTTTTGAAGCGGCGGAATGGACACGCAAGTGGATTCAGCAGGTCGGCGAAACTCCAGTTTAACCGCGGTTTGCGGAAAGGCTCCGATTATGATACAGTCGCCATCATGAAAACACATCATTTCAAGCTGCTCCGCCTCAGCTTCACTATGGCAGCCGTTGCCTGCGCTGTCTTTGCCCGGAACACCCCCGAACGGACGCCGCGGTTGAACCGCTTTATTGAACTCATGGAAGCGCAACAGCCCGCCTTCGGCGTGTTTTCGTCCATTGTGTCCTCGCGCAACGGCGCTGCGATGGCCGGAAGCGGACTGGATTTCGTCATCGTGGATATGGAGCATTCCCCCTTTGACCCCTACAGGCTCGAAGGTTACCTGCTCGGGATGGTGAACAAGGCCGAGATTATGAGGAAGGGGAATCTCCAGCCCGGCGTGGTGCCGTTTATCCGTGTGCCGGCGGCCGGGCGGGAGCAGCTCCAGTTCATCATCAAGCAGGTGCTGGATCTGGGTCCCCTCGGCCTGGTGGTGCCGCATGTCGACACTGCGGCGGATGCGCGCGCGATGGTTCAGGCCAGCCGGTTCCCCCAGATGCAAGGGGTGCCCGACTTCGAGCCGGCGGGCCGGCGCGGCATCGGATACGGCTGGGCCGCGCGGTACTGGGGCGTCTCCGGATCCGAGTATGCCGAACGCGCCGACCTCTGGCCGCTCGATTCACGCGGCGAACTGGTCCTCTGGCTTATGATCGAGACGCGGGAGGCGGTGGACAACGCGTTAGAGATCGCGCGCACTCCCGGTGTGGGCGGACTCTTTATCGGCCCCTCGGACCTCGCCTTTTCCCTTGGCGTTCCCTTGGGAGATCCCTCCGTGGAAACCGCAATTGAAAAAGCGCTCGCGGCCGGTCGGCAGGCGGGGATACCCGTCGGCACCCTGTGCCCGCCTAACCAGGTCGAGCGGAGGCTGGCGCAGGGATTCCGCTTCCTCGCCGTGGGCGGCGACGGCGGCCTGTCCGGCGGCGTGGTCGAGGCGGTGCGCAAGGGACGCGCGTTCAGATTGGAATAGGTGTGACGTTTGCGATGATAAAAATATCGGCAACGAAAATATATCGGATTGTGATAGCGTGCCGGTTCTGGTTTAATAAAAGCGGTGTCTTAAACGGATCGGCGCCTTGCGGTTAAGCATGAGCAAAAAAACCGTGCTCGACATCGGGCGCCTGTGGTTCAGA
>JAQWAM010000448.1 GCA_028707675.1 Kiritimatiellia bacterium
AAAGAGCCCGGATCGACGGCATGGCTCGGCGGCCAGTTCGTCCCGACGGAAGAACCGCGGATCTCCAGGTAGGGCTTGCTTGAAACGGGAGTGAGCGTTGAAGAGGAAGCCCCCGTGATCCTGTCCCATTGCGCCTGCGTAATCTCGAAAACTCCGACATAGGCCTCCTTGGTCAATGTCACTGGGTAGCTCCCGCCCAACATGTACCGGCCGGACGGGACACGGCGCAGAACGAGCTTGGTCGTCTTGTAGGCGGCGTCGTTGGTGACCCCGGTCCAGACTATCGAGCTGACGCCCGCCACGGGATTCGTCTGGACCGCGCCCCAGGCGCCGCTTGCCAGATCGGTTTCCGACAAATGCACGGTTTGGGTGGTTGTCAAATCACAACCATATACAGAGGCACCGGCACCGGTGTGAGCGACACGCGGAACTGCGGCAGCACCGCATTCGTGTGCCCCGACTTCAACGGATCCCAGACGATGCGGCCCGCGCCCGGCGAGACGCTGTATATTTCGCCGGAGAGCGAGTCCGCGGGCAGGTCAAGCGGGGTGTCGTTGTCGAAAGCGCTGACCGCGACATCCCATCGCTGCGTGGCCTCGCAGTCCAGCACATAATCAATATCGACCCGCCTGTTCCATGGCCAGCGCTGACGCACCACTATATCGCGATCACTGGCGCTTCGGCGACCGCGCTCAAGGCCAAATGGCCGATCAGGCATCCGACCGCCATCCTCATTGCTGCTGTTGTTTTCATTGCCGATTCTCCTTACGATAAGACACAGAAAACGGGGTGCGGTTTTTTATCCGAGCCATTATCTATGCTTCACTGCAAACGTATCATAGTTCCGTCCGGCATCCGCACTACGGTTGCGTCACAAGAGTCAGAAGTTCCCGTGAAAGTTAGGGACAAATCGTACATGCCAAAACCCCATCCGTTGTTCACGATTTGCCAACCGTAAAAGCCCACCGCCTCCGCGAAAGTGTTCGTCTCGGCTCTGCCGTCCTGTTTGGCGATAACGAGCCGCGCGGGCGCGGCTGCCGCCGCGTCTGCCGAAAATGACAAATCGTACGGAATCACCGCCGCATTAAACACCTTCGGCCATGTAGTGCTGGCCTCAACCGCGTCAATGGCCGCATTGCTGAACGCCCCCTGCACAACAGCCAGGCGCGCTGTAGAGACTCCGACAATCGCGTCGCCTGCCGTGAGGAACGTGAGCGTGAGGGTATATGCGTCCTCTTTTTCCGGCACGTCCGACTCGAACACCCGCCAGATGTAATAGGATGCGGCAGCCTTCGCTAAGTTCGTGGTGTAAGTTGTCCCGCTGATGTCGGAAATGTCCAACCGCGCCTTTGCCGCGTCCGGGTGCGCGCTCCAGTCCAAACTCAAGTTGACGGTGTTGGTGAAAACAGTATTCCAGTGGGCGTGTCGCAGATCGCCGTCCACGAACACCTGTTCGGACGAGGTTGCCAGAACCGTTGAGCCTGTCAGAAGCAAAATCGCGGCCACCCGTGCCGCAACAGAGTTTTTCTTGTTGTTCATTACTTTCCTTTCCTGACATTAATCTTAACCACATATAATTCTTAAATATTTTACGAGGACAGCGCAATAAGGCAATCCCCGAAATTATAAAACCGCATTGCTGAATTGCTGGGGTGCGATTTCATTTCATTGCATCGCACCCGAATTGCCTGGCTGCTGAAACCCCGCGCTTGACCGGAAGGAAGCCCAAGCGGTAAAGTAAATGACTTACGTATCGGAAGAAGGCTAAACAACCCAGGAGTAATTCGATGAGTGATTCAACTGCCGCATCGTTGCAGCGCGGTGTTATTGTGGAATTTGATTTTGCGGTTCTGCCGGGACATAAGCTCATGCTGGACATCTGCCGTACGCGTCTGGCGCAGGACAGCATCAAGCTCGACGAGCAATTGATGGCTCGTATCATGAACGGGAAATCGTTCTCGTCCGCCCTGAACGTCTTAAGCAAGATCGTTAAAAAGCCCGTCGAGACCTCTGAGGTTACTTCCGAGTGCTACCCGCTTTTCGAAGAGGCGCTTACGAAAGAGACCGCCAAAATCCCGGCCGGGTTCACCGCCTTCGTCAAGGCGGTGCAGGCCAGGAACCTGAAGGTCGTCTTGGTCACGCGCGCCGACCCCGAAGCGGTCAAAACGGCCTTGGCCGATCTGCAGGGAAACAATCTGGTCGTGTCGCGCGACACGGCCAGCGGCTTCGGCTTCTACAGTTGGGACGCCTGGCGACGCGCTTCCCGCGACCACGACATGCTTGAACGCCTCTGCGTGGCGGTGGTCGGCAGCGGCCACTCCGCCAAGTCAGCCATCATTTCCGGCATGGGCGTCATCGCCAAGCCCAACCCGCTGACGGAAAATCAGGATTTCGGCGGATGCGACGCGATGATTGACAACCTCTCGGCCAGTGTCGCCAATGAGGTTTGCCGCATCCTGCAAATCTGAGGCGGCGCGACATTTGGGGATGCTAGCGGAGATTGTTGATGAAGAGCGGGACGGAACTGCCGGAAGTGGCAAGGCTTTATGCGGTGATGAAGCGCCTGCGCGGGCCGGGGGGCTGCCCATGGGATCGGGAGCAGACCCTGCAG
>JAQWAM010000449.1 GCA_028707675.1 Kiritimatiellia bacterium
CCACAGTCTGGCGTGCGGCTCGTCTGTCACATGCCACATCCAAAGCGCGGGATGGCCCTTGCACTGCATCACCGTCTCGTCAGGCGTTCCATCATGCCACGGCACCGCCAGCTTGAGCTGAATGTTCGCCTCCTGAGCCATGTCCAGCATTTTCAAGTTCCGGTCCTTGTCGCAGAACTGCATCAACGCCGAAAACCCCGCGTCATGCGCCTCCTTGTAGTACTCTACCGACGCCACGCTCGGCGGGCACGAATACCAGCCGAGAACGGGAAACCTCATCGGCAGCGCACGGATCAGCACCGCCTGGTTTGCCGGCAGGGATAGTTCATACGCGCCGTCCGCATTCTTCGCGAGATTCTGCTGTCCATTCGGGCCAAACACCTCGACAAGGCCTTCCGCGCGAAACGTCATCTCTGTAACCGACGGATGCTCATCGAACGGATCAGACGCATTCATCAGGAAGATCGCTTCGCCGCGGCCATCGCGCGACGCCATCTCGCCGACAAGGATCTTGGCATCCGCACGCGCCGCACCGAAACACTTAAATCCGCCAACGTCCTTCCGGACCTCCTTGCCGAAGCCGAGCCGGTGCGTCGCGACATTACGATAGCGCATGTAGGGCCTGGCGAGACAATGGATCTCGGCATTGACCTTCTTGAGCTTGTCGTACTGTTCGGTCTTCTTGCCATCCAGCGTCAGGACATTGTTCTCCCACCAACCGTTCAGGCCGGGCATGTCGGGGGACTCCCCCTCACCGACGATGCTCCAGCAGGCCCAGTTGATTACCTCTGCCCCGTATGCCATGGCGGCAAACGCCTGGAAGCGCAGCATGTTCTCGCTCAGCCACAACTCCTTGTGCAGCGAATTGACCTGCGGGATGAACCACAGACTCTTTCCCGTGCGATGACAGGCGTCGGAAACGTCTTCGAGGTTCGTGTAGAACTTCTCGTGGAACTCTTGCTTCATCTCCGCGCCTTTCGCCGCGTAGAGGTAGAAGTCGTAGCAGATGTAGTCCAGCGGGATACTCATGACGTAGGCGTCAATGTACTCCTTGTATGTCGCCGTGCCGAGCTGGTTGAGCTGCTGACCGGAGGACGTCGAAGCGGCGCGCGCGTAGTTCGGATAAAGGTTGATGTAGGGAATTGTCCGCGGCATCTTCTCGTTCATCAGCTTCGTGACTTCGGCGATGTAGGGGAAGTCAAACGCGGATGGCTCGTCGACATAGTCCGCCGCCCAGATGGCCGGATGGTCTTGAAAGGCAGCAATCGCCTTCTCGTACTCCGCCATCGGTCGCATCACCTTCATCTTGCCGGCGTCTTTTCCATCCATCCCGTGCCAAAACGGCACGCCGCCCGCGGCGAAGCACCCAAGCCCGTACTTGGCGAACAGGTCGAGCGTCGCCCGGTCATTCGCCGGAACGCCATAGAGGAAGTCAATTCCGCAGTCACGCAGCTCCTTGACGCGCGTCTCGTCACGGTACTGCGGCGCGAGACAATATGCGCCGATCTGCAGCTTGGTTCGGTCCATCCGGTGGACGGGCGCCGGCGGGACAAACTCAGCGAACGCCTGACTGACAAGCACCAATGCCAAAAATTCTATCCGATGTTTCATATCGTATCTTCTGTGGTTGACTAGTTGTTGTCGTTTCGTTTGAAAAGGAAGATCTCGGCATATCCCGGCTCGAGACGATAGGTCTTGCCGTAGAGCTCGGCATCGACCACTTCACCGTCCTCAAGAACGCGATTCACGCCAGGCTCGATGTCGATGTCGAGTCGCATGAACCGGTTGAGATCACGGTTGACCACCATGAAAATTTCCTCATCATCACGCCGAAGCAGCGACAAGAGTGCGCCCTTCGCCTCAAGGCGCTTCACGAAGGGCGGCAGCTCGGTGAGCTTAACCGTGCCGTTCGGAACCGGATCGGTGTGAGCCGTGGCGATGCGTGTCGCATCCGTGAAGCGGTTGTCTGCACGGGCGTGCAGCTCGCGGTTCATCCGCTTCACGCGCTCATAGGCGAGGCCTCTGCGTCCGTCTCGTTCAAGGCAGGCATCCCTGAACCAAAGCGGCTTGCGGTATTCCGGCGTGTAATAGGTGAAGTACTGTATGGACTTGGCGCCATATGCCAGCGCCGAGTAGACTTCCAGACGCAGAGTCGCGCGCGAAGGCGTCGGATGCTCGTACGCAACGCACGAGAACGTCGTGCAGCAAGCGAAGAGCGACAGCGGAAGGTTGCGGCTTTCCGCGATTTTCGTGGCAATCTCAAGGTTCTCATACCAGTTGGACGAGACAAACCATTCGTGTTCGGGCTGCACGTACGGACGCTCTCCCTTGAACGGCGCCATGCGACACGGGTAATGATCCAGCGAAAGAAACGGCAAGTTCATCTCCTTCACGCCGCGCTCTAGGTACTCAACATAGTTAGTCGTGCCTTTCCAGCGCAAGTCACCGGCGCCGCCGTCTCCCATTGGATGCATATTGACATAGACCGGTCGGGACGGATCCGGATCGACTGCCTTCACCCGGCGCGCGATTTCGGCCAGATGCGCGTAATTGGTAAGGTGCGGCTCGTCCTTAAGGTGCCACCACAGAATCGCCGGATCCCCCT
>JAQWAM010000450.1 GCA_028707675.1 Kiritimatiellia bacterium
ACCCCTTCCCGATGGCAGAGAACTACGAACGATGTCTTCAATCGATGTCGGCCGTGCGGGAAAACGAGAGCCGTTATTCTGCAGGCTTCCACTGGAGCGAACGCCACTTGCAGTGCGTCTGGTTCGACGCGCGATACCGCCCCGCGTCATTCCCGCTGCCCGGCGGCGAGTCGGCCAGTGTGCTCGACCCGGGCGAGTGGAATCTCGAAGCCGGCCCGGATTTTCTGAACGCCGCCCTGCTCGTGCAGCCCGGCGCGCGGCATTTGCGCGGCGATGTCGAGGTGCATGTCCGCCCGTCAGACTGGGACGCCCACAAACACGGCGCCGACCCGGCCTATGCCGGCGTCATAGCGCATGTGACATGGTTCGGCGGCCCGCCGCCGCGCTCGCTGCCCGCCCACGTGTGCGGTCTGGCCTTGGCGGAACCGGTCATGTCCAATCCGTGCCTGTCGCTCGACGACATCGACATCAAAGCTTACCCGCACGCGATTCTGCCCCTCTCGCCGCGCCCCTGCGAAAGCCTTTTGAGACCCGCCCCTGAAACAGCGCTCGCCCTGCTCGCGGCCGCGGGCCAATTCCGCCTGCGCTCGAAAACGGCGCGCCTCAAGGCTCGTATCGAGCAGGTTGGCGACCGACATCAGGTGTTTTACGAAGAGGTCATGGCCGCGCTGGGATACAAGCGCAACCAGACGCCGTTCCGGGCGCTCGCCCGTCTGCTTCCCGCCCGCTCTCTCGCCGATCCGCGCGAAAAGGTTTTCGCCCGCATGCTGGGCGCCGCCGGCCTCTTGCCGCAGCCGGAAACCGCCATCGACGATGACAGCCGCGTCTATATCAGAGCGCTTTGGGACCTGTGGTGGAAGAACCCATCGGAGCCTTTGCCTGCGGATACGACTTGGCACACCGCCTCCCTGCGCCCGCAAAACAGCCCGATCCGTCGCCTGGCCGCGGCTGCCGCCCTCTTCAGCGGCGTCTCCGACATCCTCGCGGATTTGGATCAGTCGGGCTTCACTGCCGCCGCGCGCGGGCTTGAGACCGCGCGCGGGATCTTTGAAGAACGCTGCCGCTGGCCATTCTGGAACCAACGGCTCGCATTCTCATCCGCGGCCGACACGCGACGCCGGACGGCGCTGCTCGGAGCTTCCCGTGTCGCAGCCATCCTGACAAACGTGCTGATCCCCTTCAAGGCCGCCGAAGGCGCCCTGAAGGAGGGCTGGGCCAACCAACTTCCCCCCGAGGATCTTTCGTCACCGATGCGACTGACCGCCAACCATCTTTTCGGGCGCGACCACAACCCGGCCTTGTACAACGGCAGCGGTCTGCTGCAACAGGGGCTGCTTCAAATTTATACCGACTTCTGCCTGAATACCAAACCGGGCTGCGCGGATTGCCCGCTCTGCGCCGCCATCAAAAACTTCCCCCGCGCGGACTGATCGCCCGGCGCACGAACTTGCCGACGGCTGGCGATAGCCAGGCCGCCGACCGGGCGTTTAACCCACTACACGATTCATGCTGAACGGCATGGCGCGGAAACGCGTTTTATGCTATAAAGAAATTGTTTTCGGCGCTTGTCACCCCCCGCCGCGACCCCCAGGCTGCCGCCGCCCTTTTTACCGAGATGGGGGGTGAGGAAACCTTTGTGCAGCTCACGCGTTACCTTTACCGCTGGTATCTTGACGAGTACGATTTCATCCGTTTCAACGAGACCGCCAAACACCAGCTCTGGCTGCGCGAGGTCAAGGCGGAGTCCGATCCGGAGGACGAAAGCCGCTATCTGGAGGTGGTGTTTCCCGCGACCGGAGTGATGGTGACCTTGAAAAAGACCGACTACACCATCCCGGAACTGCGGCTGAAGGTTCAAAGCGGAGGCTATCGCATCAACCAGCTTTGCCGCGACACCTGCAGCCATCAGGTTCGCCAGCGCGATTATGCGGTTATGGACATCAACATCGAGGCGCTATACGAGCGGCTTTTCGAGACGCGGCTTGAACGCGTCTATCCCGACGCGGACTTGCGCGGACACCTGCGGGATGCCGCGCTAAGGCAGATCGCGGAGACGGGATCACATGCGGCCACCGGCGAGCGGAAGCGCGAGCCCGTAACGCTCTTCATCGCGCCATTCCAGAGCATCGCGAATGAGGTGTGGGTCTTCTGGGAAGAAGGCAAGCTGCTCTGGCGCTTCACTTCCGATATCGATTTGGCCCGTCCGGCGGTGTGGCAGCATGACAATGTGAGCGTCCGGATTTACGACACCCTGAAACAGACGGTGGTGTCGCATGAAGAACGCCCGTGCGACGACCGCTTCGCGACACGCCACCAGATCGGGCGCGCGCTCTACAACTGCATCATCCTCGGCAGCAAGCTGACCGTTCCGCCAGCAAGCCAGTAGACGCCGGGTTCTTCCGTAGCCACAACGTATAGGGCACGATAATTCCTGCGTCGGCCCATCCGAAGCGATCACCCGCGTTGCCATACTGCGCCACAGGCGCTACGGAGGGATACGAGCCTGTCGTTACAACCTAAAAAGAGCAGTTGATTTCGATGCCGATGCTCCGCAAGTCTGGCGAACGGATTTGGAGTGCGGCGGCAAGCGGTATTCCGCGCGAC
>JAQWAM010000451.1 GCA_028707675.1 Kiritimatiellia bacterium
CATGCTCGACGCCAAATGCCAGCGCAAGGACGGCAGCGCCTTTACGGCGGAGGTGACGATCAGCGTGATCGATCTGATCAACACCGGCGATCTGGTGTTCACGGTGCGCAACACCGAAAGGCGGCGCAAGCAATGGCAGAGCATGCGCAGTATGGCCAACGCTTTCAGCAACGCGCAGTGCGCCGGTTTCGTCTGCGACAACAACCGGGTGTTCAAGGCGGTCAACCGCGCGTTTCTGGAGATGTTCGGCGCGGTGGAGGAGGCGGAGGTGTTGGGGCGCGCGTTCGAGGATCTGATGCCAGACGATCCTCTGCCGGGGCTTTTCGGACAGGCTTTGGCGGGCGAGACCGTGACATGCCGGATCGGCGCCGACACCGAAAACGGTGACGGCGCGGAGGTGGACGTGCGGATGGCGCCTGACCTGCACGCCAAGGACAATATCGTGGGCGTGGTCGGATCGATGCTGCAGGTGTAAGGGTGTGCGCGTGCCTTGCACCCGACAATTTTAGAAAGTTGAGAGTGGAAATTTGAAGAGCGGCGCAATTTTGTCGTTTGTGGTGTCAAGAACCGAGTCGGGGCAAAGCCTGCAGGTCTATCTCGCTTCCAAGATGGCGTTATCCAAAAGGGCGGCAAAAAATTTACTGGATCAGAAGTCCGTATGGGTAAACCGGCGTTGCGTCTGGATGGCGCACCATCTTCTGCGGCAAGGCGACACGGTCGAGGCGCCTGCGCCGCCTAAAGGCCGGGACGAAGCGCCTGCGTCGGCGGCGAAGATCAGGGTGCTCTTCGAGGATGAGCACTACCTGATAGCCGACAAGCCCTCAGGGCTGCTATCATCCGGAGAGAGCGGCAGCGCGGTGGCGGTGCTGCGTCGGCAGACTGTTCAGCCCGGGCTGAACGCCGTGCACCGGCTGGATCGCGACACGACCGGATGCCTGCTGCTGGCCAAGAGCAAGGCCGCATTAGATGCCGCCGTGGCGGTTTTCAAGACCCGGCGCGTCACGAAGATATATCATGCAATTGTCAGCGGCCGGTTTGAGCGGATGGCATCCACCGTGCGCGATGAGCTTGACCAGGCGCCGGCCGTGAGCCACATCCGTCGGGAGTCGTGCTCTAAGGACGCCAGTTTCCTGAAGGTACGCATCGAGACCGGACGCACACATCAGATCAGGCGGCATCTGGCATCTCTGCGGCATCCTGTGCTCGGTGACCGCGAACACGGGTTCAAGACCGCGCGCGACCCGCGTCTGCTGACCGTGCCGCGCCAGATGTTGCACGCCTCCGGCCTTGAGCTGCCGCACCCGCTCACGCGGGGCGCGACGCTTAAGGCGCACAGTCCTCTGCCGGCGGACTTCCGCCGCTGTCTCAAGCTTTTTGATATGGGAAAATGATGCGTGACGATGCGGCTGCCGGATGTTCTTGTAGATTCAACGGCCCGCATGGCGCGGATGTATGCGGTTCCGTGTGCCTGCCGGAGACGTGTTTTGATGATCAGCCGCTTTGGGCCTTGGAGGTTGTCGAGAGCGTTTACCGTGAGCTTGACGAAACCGGGCTGGCGCTTGCCGCGGGAAAGCGCGCGGCAGCTTTGCGGAAACGCGGTTGTGTCGCGGGCGCGTGGATTGACGCTTTCGCGGCGGAGCCCATGCGCGGCGACCGGAGGTCGTTGCCCGCGCACGCCGACTGCGCCCCGCTTGATGTTGACCGTGTGGCTGGGCACATCATGCCCGGCGGGACATTCGCGCGGCTGAAGTCGGGCTATGAATCCCGGGCAGGGCAGGTCGAGATGCTGCGGGCTGTGACAAACGCCTTCAACGCGGGCACGCATCTGGTGGTGGAGGCGGGCACAGGCATCGGCAAAAGTCTGGCGTATCTGATGCCGGCGGCTTTCTGGGCAAAGCTCAACGACGTGCCGGTGGTGATCAGCACCAACACGCGCAACCTGCAGTCGCAGTTGATCGAAAAGGACTTGCCGCTGGTGCTGGCGGCGGCCCGTGAAGAGTTCGGCGAGGGGCGCTTGCGCGTGGCCCTGCTGAAAGGCAGGTCCAATTACCTGTGTCTGCGGCGTTTCGGGATACTGCTGGAGCACCGGCAGTTTGAGCTTGAGCGCGCCGAGCTGCGGAATTTCGCCGATGTTGTGGTCTGGGCCGCGCGCACTGCCGACGGCGATCTTGACTCATTCGCTGGCGCGACGGGCAGCGGTGACCCGTCTTTTCTCGCAAAGCTGGTCAGCGCGGGCGAGGAGTGCCCGGGGCGCGCCTGCCGTTATTACCGGCGCTGTTTTTTGCAGAAGGCGCGCGCGCGCGCCGCTGCCGCGCATGTCGTGATCGCCAACCACGCGCTGGTTTTTTCTGAGGCCCAGATGCCAGGCACCACGCTGCCGCCATACGCTCAGGTAGTTTTTGACGAGGCGCATAATCTGGAGGAGACAGCCACCCGTCACTTGTCTGTGACGGTGAGCCGTTCGCGCCTTGCCCAGATGATGCGGCGGCTGAGCCGCGGCAAAGGCCGGCGGGCGGGCGGCACGTTGGAGCTTCTGCGCAACCACCTTGAGAAGGGGGCGGTGAAAGCAGGCAAAGAAAAGACGGCCGAGATACTGAGG
>JAQWAM010000452.1 GCA_028707675.1 Kiritimatiellia bacterium
AACCGCTGTCGCGGCACACCAGCCTCGCGAAAACGTTCTCGTGCAGCAGACGCCGCTTATCGCCCGGGCGGCTGACAAACAGCACTACCGCCACCAACGGCGCCACCGCCAGCGCGGCCCGGCCAGCCTTGGCTATAGACAAAGCCGCCAGCACGCCGAACCACCATACGGCCAACCGGAACACTCCTTCGGCCCCGGCCGCCGGAATCAGAAAACTGCGGGCCAAGCCGTAACCGAACGCGGCGGGCGCCGCCGCCAGCAGCAAAACCAGTGTCAGCCCCTGACCCCACGCCGCGGGGCGGCGCTTGACCGTTCCGGGCACGGCGGCGTATGCCGCGGCCCCCGCCAGAAAAGCGTGCGGCAGGCAAAAAAAGGCGGCCGTCTTGGTCAGCGCCAAAAGGTAATGCGGGAACGCGCGGGTGAGGTCGCCCAACATGCGGCTCCAGCCTCCGGCCACACCGGACGAAAGCCCCAGATGCGCCGCCGACGCGAACCCCATCAGCAAAAAGAGAAAGCCCAGCGCCGGCCCCGACGCCTGCCTGCGGCGCCAGACCGCCAGTGCGAAAACCGCGCCGGCCGTAATGCCGACCAGAAGCATGACGCCCCAGGCAAACGCCGAGTGCGCCGTGCGCCCGGCCAGCGCGTCTAGCGCGCTCAACCATGTGGCGGCCATGACGCCGCACATCAATCCCGCCGCCGCGCACACGGCGACCATGATCTGCCCCCGGTCGAAAAGCTTGCCGAACCCCACATTAAAGCTTTCCTTCAAGACACCTTCCTTAATTTAATTACACGCTTTCACGCCTTGTTTTCAACTGGCTCGAAGTATAGCACACCCCGCCGTCCCTGCCCATGAGGGATACCCGCGGTTCTGCCTTTGATTGAGCGGGCGGTTGAAAGACTAAGCCGCGACATTCCTGAGTGCCGTCATCATGTTTGAAACACGGCTTTCATAACTTCGCGGATCGCGCCGACGACGGTTTCTTCGACCGTTTCCGCGAACGGTCCGGGGAGTCCGTAATAAATCATGTTTTCGCCGCCCTCGTAACCGCCTTCTCTGAGAACTCGCAAGGAAGGTATGTAGCATTGCACCTCGTTACAATATCCGGCGACCAGCAAACTATTTGCCGGGTATTCACGCTTAACCCGCAGCGCGTAGTCAACCACCACCTAGCCGCTCAGGAAGAGGATCGCCAAGCCGTCCCCGAAACGGAGCGCCTGCGGACAACCACAAGACAACACCAACAGTTATCGTTTTCACTTTCATCACGGCTTTTTCGCCTTAGCGCAAGACGATCCGTTTCCATCATTTTCTGACAACACATGCTTCTCGCAATCTCCCGGACGCGTGTCTATAACTTGAGCGTTGAAAGTTGATCGTTGAGCGTTGAGCGTTACGGTTACCACCCTCATTTTCGCCCGGAACCCCGGGCGGCGGGCTTATCGCTTTCATCGCGCGGGCTGCTCTGCGGGACGCGCGGTCACGGCCGGAGAGGCGTCGCCGCAGCCGGTGTAGGCCGCGCACACACTCGGAAGAGTTTCGGCCTGCGGCAGCCCGTCGGCAAAGGCGAGGAAACGGTAGCGGAGCGTGAACGGCTGCCCGGGCTTCAGGGTGACGGGCGCGGGGAAATAACCGAAACGGCAGTAGTTGCGGTAGGCCGAGATCCGGGATCCCCGCGGGTTGCCGGTGTGGTTCATCTGAACCACGCCGTACACCTTGCCCGCCAGCGTGAATTGGGCCGCGACCCAGGGCGGATCCGAAACTTTCCGCGGATCAGTGTCCGCGCCCGGATAGGCGAAACGGGTTGCGGCGCGCAAGGTCTCGTCGGCCGCGCGGAACTGCACGCCCGCGTGTTCGGGGTCGCCGTTCAGGAACACGTCGCCGAGGCAGGCGGCGAGGGTCGAGTCGACATCAACCTGCGCATAGGCCGGCGCGTCCGCGCGGCGCACGGTGATCGTGCGCGCCTCCCGGATGACAGTCTCGCCCGCGTGGCTGATCCAGTCGACCTGCGACGTGAGAACCGCACGCTCGCGGTCCGTTTCCCGGACAGAAAAGCTCCGGTGTATCTGCGCGTTGTTGTACATGCCCCAGAAATTGTAGAGCTTGCCGTTAAAAGTGGTTTTCGTCCATCCGATCATGATGCCGCGGTGGTGAGGGTGCTCGCCGCCATTCCCGCTGTTCGTGATCAGCTCCTTACCCTGCGGATCGAAAAGATGGAGGAACGGCTTGTTGGTGGCGGTCAGACTCTTCGGGTCGGAAGAAGGGACGTGCGTGATCATGTACCGCACAACCGGCTTGTCGTCCAGCAGCACATCCACATGCCGCCCGGGATCCTCGCGGAACGTGAAGCCGGTCTGCGCGCGGGCGAAAAACGGGCTGCCAACGCACAGGAACAGGCAGCACGCGGAGATTTGTTTCCAATCCGTCCTGCTTCCCGCAAGTTGTCTGGCACGAACGATTCTGTTTTGTAGAGTAGACATAATATGATACCTTTCCTTAACTTACTTGATAAACGTTTTCAGCCTCGTGAGGTATTTCAACGCCCCTCACAGAACCGTACTTGTGGATTTCCCACATACGGCTCTTCGGTTAC
>JAQWAM010000453.1 GCA_028707675.1 Kiritimatiellia bacterium
GCAAGCCCGAATCAATGGTGGACTTACCCCATTTTTCAGCCTGAAGCGAACAGCGGCAGTTCCGGCTGCATTTCGGCGGTTCCCGGCATTAACAAGCCGACCGCCCGGGGCACCGGGCGAAAACGAGAGGGTAACTTCGGTATGTGAGTGTGTGGGTGCGTGAGGTAGGGACGCCTCCCCGAGGCGTCCGCGGCGGTTTCGGGGAAACCGCCCTACCTTCAGTGTGACAAAACGGCCAAGTTATAGCTAAGCCAGTCAACCGAAGAGCGGGAGAAATCCGCTTCTGGAATCCACTGGACGAGCTGCAGCAGTATTGTGTACGCTTTATTTGTTGGCCGCGCGGTTGCGCGGTGCGCAAGCGCACCGAGGCCATGTACCTGAAGAAAGTCCGGCCCGCCTGCACAGCCCTGCTGACGGAAAACATTTTCGGCCCCGCGAAACACGCCTTGCGAAAATGACGCGGCCGGCCCGGCGTCACAGCCCGCCCATGATCAGGCTGGCGAAAGCGCTGATCGGCGTGGTGTCCCTTAAATTGTCGACGGTCTGCCGCACGTCTTTGATCAGGCCGTGCACATCGTTGTAGAGCTGGTCGTCGGCCGAGAGCTTGCCCAGTGTGCCCTCGCCCTTGGCCAGACGCTCGCTCACCAGCTTCAGGTTCTCGACCGTTGCTCCAAGATCGTCGTACATCTTGTTGTCGTCTTTCATCAATTTGCCCAAGGTGCCTTCCCCCTCGTCAAGGCGCACGGCCACATTCTTGATGCGCTCCATGGTCTCCTGCAGGTCACTGTAAATCGTTTCGTCCGACGAAAGCAGCTTGCCCAAAGTGCCCTCTCCGTTCTCAAGGCGGCCGGAGATGGATTTCAGGTTGGCGATCGAGTCGCGCAGGTCGGAGTAAACCCCGCCGTCGTCGTTGATCAACCTGCCCAGGGAATTCTCGCCCGTGTCGATCTTGGCAGTGACCGACTTGAGGTTGGCGACCGTGTTCGTCAGGTCATAGTACAGCGTCGCGTCTTCGGAAAAAAGCTTGCCCAGCGTGCCTTTGCCTTCCTCCACGCGGGCCACCAGATCCTTGACCGAGGCGGTCGCGTCTTCCAGATTCGAGATAATGTTCTTGAGCTGATCGCCAGCGGTGGCCTCTCTTAATTTGGCAACGATCTCGCCGAGATCACGCATCCAGTTGCTGGGCGTCACGCCTTGCAGCTCTATGCCAGTCGCCAACTCGTCCCCTTCGCCCTCCTCTATAAGAAGGTAATTGCCGCCCAGCAGAGAGCCGGCATTGACCGTGATCCTGTATCCTTCACGGAACTTGACGGCTTCTTGTATCATCATCGTCACCTTGATGGAACTGTTTTCCAGGCGCATGTCGCTGACCGAGCCGACCGTCATGCCGCGCAGCATCACCGAATCGCGCATTTTCAAACCGCCGACATCGTGAAAATTGACGGTAACGGGAACCCTGTTCTTTCCGTTAAAAACCTCAATGCCTGAGATCATGATCGTGAAATAGGCCAACAGAGCCAGCACGGCAACCATAAAAGTCCCGACAATTATTTCGGAAAAGACCTCGCTGTTTTTTTTGAGACTCATAATTTTGCCCTCACATTCCCTCAATGCCTTTTTTAGATATGAACTGCGCATCCAGAAAACGCCGTACATCCGGTTGCTCAGTGGCCACGAACTCTTTAGGCGCGCTGACCTCCACGAAACGTCCGCCGGTCAGCATCGCGATGCGGTCGGCAATCAGCAAAGCCCCTTGCAAATCATGAGTCACCACCACGCTCGTGATGCCGAGCTCTTCGTTCAGGCGCCTGATCAGCTTGTCGATCGCGCGCGCTGTCACAGGATCAAGTCCGGAAGTGGGTTCGTCATACAGCACTATTTCCGGACGCCGCACAATCGCCCGCGCCAGTCCGGCGCGCTTCTGCATGCCGCCTGATATCTCGTTAGGCAGCTTGTTCCCGTCTTGTGCCATGCCAACCAGTTGCAGCGCCTCTTCCACATGCGCGGATATTTCGCCTTCCGTCATCTTGGTGTTTTCGCGCAAGGGCAGTGCGATATTTTCGGACACGGTCATCCAGCCCAACAGCGCGCCGCCCTGAAAAAGATAACCGAAGCGTCCGCGCACATTGTTCAAAGCCGAGCCGTTTAACGCGCTGACCTCCGTGTCATCGACCCAGACCGCGCCGCTAGTCGGTGTCAAGAGCCGCACTATGTGCTTGAGTGTAACGCTCTTGCCGGTGCCGGAGGGGCCGACAATCACGAAGATCTCTCCTTCCCCGATTTTGAAGGAAAGGGTTTCCAGGACGTTTTTGCCGCCCAGTTGCTTAGTGACGTTTTCAAACCTGATCATAGGTCATAAAACAAACGGGTTATGATATAGCCGAGTATCAGTATCAGCAGGAAAGAGGTAATCACGGAGCGGCGCGTGGCTTTGCCCACGCCGACCGCGCCCATCTTGGTGGTAAATCCCTCGTAACAAGAAACCCCGGTGATAACAATACCGAACACCAAAGCTTTAAGCAACCCCACATAAAGATCGCGCAGGCGGGCTATATCAATCGCCATCGTTATATACTGATCCCAGGGCACG
>JAQWAM010000020.1 GCA_028707675.1 Kiritimatiellia bacterium
GACACACGGACGCCCGGTTCTCCTTGCCCATGTGTAGCGTGTAAATCGCCATGCAGTGTGTGACCACAGCCTCATGGTCATCAGAACGCGCGGTTTCGAAAATGACCTGCAAAGCGTTGGTGTCGGAATAATCCTGCATGTACTGCGCGACAGCGTCGAGGATATAAGGATACTTTGTTTCCTCGGCATAAAGCGACGCACATGCGCAAGCGCATACAAGCACGAATCCATATTTCATGACAGAGCCTTTCCGTTCATCAAATGTGTACAATCAGGATTTCTTTGGGGAGGCAAGTAAAATTTTGTTCGGGAATTGCCAGAATCGGGACAGGGGCGCCGGAATCAAGGTTTTTGGCTCGCAGGGGTTGTGGTTTTCTCCGCAACCGCATCATTTGTGCCCCGGCACTCGCGCGCCGCATATAAAAAAAGGCGGGCTCCGCCCCCTGGCTGTCAGTTTTCTTTTTGCGGTGTCCAGCCTTGCAGGACCGCGTCAAGCGAGGGCTTTCGCGTATGCTCGGGCAGGTTGGATGTAAGCCGCCGGTAAAGTTCATGCGTGAGCCGCTCCTGTCCGCCACGCCGCGTTTGCTGGATCGCCGTGGCCAGAAAACGGAGGCGGATGCCGCTCATGGTGCGGGAGGGAAACTCGCGGCAGACCGACTCCAGAAAGTCAGCCGCGGTCAGGGCCAAGCCGTAGTTGGGCGCCACGCGCCATTCTCCCGCGGCCGCGTCGCCGGTGAATCGTCCGCTGAAGACGCTGAGCAGCAGCGGCTGGTAGACACCGCGGGAACAGAGCAGCCGCTCGGCGCCGACCGCGTGTTCGAGACCCTGGCTGGCCCAGTAGACGGCGTGTGATTCGGCTAGTCGCCAGTCGAGCGGGCCGAAGCGGCGTTCCGTCTCCAGCATGCGGTCGGCGTCGAGGCGCAGCGCGGAGAGCTTTGCGCGGTCGGCCGCGGAGACGTCGAGGGTGCCGTCGGCTTTCACGAAAGGCGTCATGGCCCGCGCCAGATCCAGCTTGTAGGCCAGATGCGCGCTGTCGAGGTTGTCGCCGATCTTGTTCTGATATATCCATGCCAGCTCACGGTAGAGCTTGGCCTCGCGCGGGTTGAAGCGCAGGCCGTCGTCGCGCAGCAGGCGTATGCCGTTCTTGACCCAGCGCAAGCGGTCCTCGTCGCGCGCCATCATGACGCTGACGTTGTAGGCGAGGTTCCAGGCGTTGTAGGCCCAAGCCTCGGCGGTGTGCGGGTCGAGCATGGCGATCCATCTTGCGAGCTGCACAAGCTCCAGGAAGCGTCCCTCCTCCTGCAGGCGGTTGACGCGGAACCAAAGTATTTCAGCGGTGATGCCGCGGAACCCGCCGAGGCCGGCCATCACGAAATTCAGGGCGGGCGGCACGTCGGCGGAGTAGCCCTCGTAGGCATCGGGCATGCCGGCGCGGCGGGCCGCGGCCAGCCTGCGGCTCTGCCAGGCCGCCAGCAGAACCAGCGCGGCCGTCACGGCCAGCCACCTGTACGGTTTGCATCGCATATTCTTTGGGATTTCTCCGCAGGATTTGTTGTTAAAAAACAGTTTAAGGCCACTGGGTCATTCTGCTTCAGCTATAGCCATGAACGGAAAAAGAACGCCCCGGCGCACATAAAAACCATACTGAATCGCTGTTGCCGTAACAAGCCGTTTGTTCAGCGGGAAACGGGAACAGCCCGCCGGGGTCGTAACCTCGGAGCGTGCCTTGAACTACGCGCCACATCACGTTTTCGATCTTGTCGCCTTTGAAGCCCGTGTAGAAAAGGTCGCAGATCTCATTATGCGTCACGCGGCAGTCGTAGGCGTTCAGGATGAAGACGCCGCTCCCCTCGGGCGAAACGTTGCCGCGATTGTGGCAGGGCGCCGCTTCGATAGCCCAGATCCCCGCTAAAACTAGAATTGCGGGCGAAAAATATGATATATTTGCGCACATGCGAAAGAAAAAGAATGGACAGAGCCTGATGGACAAGGCCTACGGGTATGTCAGTGAAAGACTCGGAAGCGGGGAGCTTAAGCCCGGGCAAAAGCTGTCTGAGCCATCACTCGCCGCGGCCTGCGGCGTGAGCCGCACGCCCATGCGCGAAGCTGTGCGCCGCCTGATCGAGGAAGGTGTTGTCTATCAGATAGCCAAGTCTGGCACTTACGTCACGGGCTTCGGCGCAAAGGATGTTTGTGACGCCTACGAAATCCGCGCGGCTATTGAATCCGCCCTCCTTGAACGTGCCATAGCCGCACTCACAAAGAAAGACCTCTCCGAACTCGAGCATCACTGCACCCGCATGTACCAAGCGATCAAGGCTATGCGAAAGGCAAAGATGTCGATCATGACCGGACAGCCCGAGGTAGACTTCCTCAGAGAAGACCTTTCCTTTCATCAACTGCTTCTGCGCGTTTCAGGCAACACGCTGGCCGAAAAGATCATCGCCAATACCTATCGCCGCAACCAGTTCTTCGGCACCCATTCGCACCAGCGCACCCTGCGGCACGTGGCGAACGCTTGGCGCTATCACTGCGAAATTCTCCGCGCCTGCCGCAATCGCGACGCCGCCTCTGCCGTCCGCTGGCTCAAGAACCACATCGCGAGTTCGCAGAAGGACGCCCTTCTTCCCCTTTCAAAGATGTGATTCAGCAAACCTTGTCCTCCGCTGTTTCTGCCCCTTTCCCCCTTTCATCATCTTGCGGATGCGTATCGCGGCCAGACAGCATGTCGCCAAGCCGCACGTCAAATATAGCGGCGGCTGATTTCAGCGAGGGTCAGTGCAAGTGTTTTGTCGGCCCCTTGTCGCTTGTCTTACGCTCATTTCCCCTGGTTTTCGCCTACGGCGGCATGGCCAGCCCCAAAACTAATCCGACACTCTGCGCTCGGCGCACGTTCGCGGACGAGTCCAAGCAGTTTCGAATACCCGGCCTCGATCTCCTTCGGCGAATTGACGCCCTTGTTGTGACCGCCTGCGGAAACAACCACCACGTCGGGGTCGTAACCTCGGAGCGTGCCTTGAACTACGCGCCACATCACGTTTTCGATCTTGTCGCCTTTGAAGCCCATGTCGAAAACCTGCCAGTCATCGCCGAAGTCGACCGCTTTCGCGCTCGCCGTTTCGTCACCGAGCAGCACCGCGCGTTTCTTGCCCTTCTTAAATTTCTCTATCCCGCCTCCGTACACGCATCCCTGACGCAGGATGACCGCGTGTTTGAAGTGCCAGTCGTAGCCGTCACCTTGCGTCACCTCCGCAGGAATAAGCGCCGTGTTCTTCTCGTCCTTGTACTTCGCGGGATTCTCCGCGAGGTGCGACGGATAGTCGAGCGGCGTTTCGATCCAGCCCAGCGTCGTCGCGCACGTCTGGATCGTGTCGCCGTGGACTCCCGAAAGGGCGATGTGCGAGACCACCGGCCCTTTATCTTTCGTCATTGTCACCCACGTGATGCCGTCCATGATGCCGTAACGGAGGTCTTCCTGCACGACATTACGGTCAAAGCCGCCACCGACCGTACCGATCATGTAGTACTTCTTCCCGTGGCGTATCGCCGTGCAGTAGTTGTGCCAGTCACCGCAGAACACGGTGTAGTCGTATTTGTTGATCTTGCGCTCGAACTCGATCCAGCGGTCGCTCGTCCAGTCGATCGGCTTGTGCATGAAGAGGAAGCGCCAGCGCGCGTCCTTGTGCTTTTCGATCTCCTCCAGCGCCCAAGCGATCTGGTTCTCCGAGAGCGGTTCGCGCGGCGGGAAGTAGTCGTGCTGCTCCATCGTGTTGAAGCACACGAAGAGGCAGCCTTTGTAGGTGAAGCTGTAATAGGTGTTTGTGCCGTGCAGCTCCTGCCAGACGTCGATGGACTTCTGCCGCGCGGGCGTCATGCCTGTGAAGCCGGTCCAGATGTCGTGGTTGCCCACAACGTAGAAGAACGGCATCTCGAGTTTGCCGATGTGCGTCTTGAGCTCGGCCCACTGCTCGCGCACGTCCGGCTTGCCGCCACATTCGATGAGATCACCCACCGACATCACGAACGCGGGCCGAAGGAGATTGAGGGTGTCCATCGCCTTACCGAACAGGCCCTTGCGCTCGCCGCCCGTGCGGTCCGGCAGCACCGCGAAATGGAATTCCTGCGGACCGCCGAGGAATTCTTCGCTAGTCCAAGGCTTCGTCCCGGAGAGCGTATGCTGGAAATCGGCCCCGATCACCACAGATGCCATCAATATAAAAACTGCCACAAACTTCATCATGTCTTCATCTCCTTTATCTAACGCGGGCGGTGCCCGCAACCCAAAGGCTGTAAGACTGTGAGGCTGTACGAATAAGGCGATTACGAATGATTAACCACGAAAGACGAGCAGACGCTCGTCCCTCCCTTGCAGCCTCACAACCGCCCATCCTCACAGTCTAAAAACCTTACAACCTTGCAGTCTTACAGCCTCACAGCCTTCCCCCCTCACAACCTCACAGTCTCCCAATTTCACACATTCAGACACGCAAAAAAACGTTCTTCCGGTACAGGAACAAAAGGAAAAGCCAGCAGATAAGCATGTCAAAACCGCAGAGTATGTCCAGCGATTCGAGTCTGCCGGTTTTATCCATTCAATCGGTCATTCTATATCAAATCAGTTCGCATTTACCTCCGGCGCAGGCCACGGTCTGGGTGACGGTCGTGTTGTCTTGGCGTTCGATCAGCTTGGTGTAATCCACCGGCAGGTATGTGCGCGTCAGGTCTTCCCACTGTTTGCAGGCGTTGACGCGTTTGAGGCAGCGGGTCATTTTGAGGATGTCGTCGCTGAAATAATTGCGCGCGAACTTGCGGGCGCGCCGCACCCAGTCGAGTTTCGCCTCGCGCACGATCTCGATGGCCTCGAAAACCCGTTTGGGATAGGTTTTGGAGGTTTCTTCGTCGAGATTCTCGCCGCGCCCGAGGGCGCAGTCGCAGGCGGCCCAGAGGTTGTCGTCGAAGGCGTGCAGGCCGTCGACGATCAGGCCGGACGCCAGCAGGGCGCCCACGCCGTAGGTGTCGACGATCTCGGCGGCGGTGAGCACCTCGCAGAAGGGCGCCTGCGGATAGTCGAGGTCGCCGCCGTCCGGCAGCAGCGAGACGCCGGCGAAGGCGTGGCGGTGTTCGAAGATGAAGGCCTCGACGTGTTCCCACTCGCCGTCCTTGACCGAGATCGTGTTGGAGACGTTGTGGCTTAGCCAGGGCCGGGCGCACAGCTCTGCACGTTTGCCCGCGTCGATCCAGTTCTCCTTGGTGAGTTTGACTTTGCGCAGCAGCTCCACGGCGTCCACGTCGCGTTTGGTCAGCGAGTCGGGGCTGGCCTCCACGCAGAAGGTCAGCACCACATCGGTGCCGTTGGGATTCCAGACCGATTTTTCAACCGCCATGGGGTTCTGAGCCTTGAAGAAATCGACCAGCAGTTCGTCCTCGTTGGCCTGCGCGCGCCGGAAGTAGCGCTTGGCGTGGTGCGGGTGTATGCCGGAAGATGTGCCGAGGATGCTGCTGGTGGTGCCGGCGGGCTTGACGCAGGTGGCGCGCGCGCAGGGGTTGATGCCGATGCGAGCGGCGATCTCGGCGTTGACCTCCAGTATGAGGCGCGCCATTTCGCGCTGGAGATCCGGGTCGAAGGCCACGGCCGGGTGTTCCATCATGCCGGTCATGGAAATGCCCAGCAAGGCTTCGCGTTTGGCGATGCGGGTGCTGGTCTCACCGAGATAGCCGAAATCGGTGTAGTCGGCCTGCAGTGTGCCCAGGATGGCGGCGGCTTTGCAGGCCTCGCGAAACTTCCCGGCGTTGTCAACCACCCGCATATTTATCTCGCAAAGATTGCAGAAGGCGAATCCGGTCTTTCCCTCGATCTGCGGATACAGGCCGATCTCGCCGCAGGGGTTGAAGGTCATGTCCGGATGGTCGGTCCATACGAAACCCGGCTCGCCGAATTCCCTGACGGATTTCATGAGTTTTGCGAACTGCTCGCGTGTGCTCTGGTCGCGCAGCAGCACCGCCGAATTGTTCGAGCGGGCGCGCTGCGGGTTTTCTGTGAACCAGTTGCCGGTCTTGGCGGTGGCCATCAATTCATCATCAGGAGAAAAGAGACAGATGGTGGCGCTGCGCCGCACGCCGCCGGAAAGCACCGCGTCCGAAGCGTGCATGAGGATGTCGTAGGCGTCGACCGAACGCATGCGCGTGTGCCCCTCGGCGACCCTTTGATCGAGCAGCCCTCGAATCTTCTCCAGGCTGCGGCGCAGCGGTTCCGGGCCGGGGGCGCGGCCCATGCCGGAAGAGATGGGGCGGCCTTTGGAGCGTATCTGCGAATAGTCGAACTGCACGGTCTGCCCCGCGAACTCGGGGAAGGGGCGGTCTTCGTCGAAGTACGTCGAGAGCAGGGCGCCCAGCGCGTCGGCCCAGCCCTCGATCGTGTCGGGGATCACGAAAGTGGCGCTGCTTATGCCCGGCTTGGATATGCCGGGCAGCTTGTCGATGTGGTGCCGCTGCACCGAGAAGCCCACGCCGCAGCCGCAGAGCAGCAGCCACAGGGCCTCCTGGAAAAAGCGCGGTCGGTCGCAATAAGAGGTGGTGCAGTTGTAGATGCGCGCGTTTTTGCGCAGGATCGGGTCGCCGCCGAACTGCATGGCGCGCTGGCTGCCGAGCACCATGCGGCGCTTGATCGCCCCCTCGCATACAGAAAGCAGATCCTCTATGTCAAGGCCTTTGGCGGCGAAATGGCGCCGGTGCATGTCGATCACCCGCTCGACCGCCTCGTCAAAGGTCTCGCGCCGCAGTTTTTCAGGTATGTAGCGGCTGTATTTGGAAGTGAAAACGTAGTTCTGCAAAGATTCGATGCTCATTTCTGTCCCCGAAAAAAATAAAATCAAAAGCCCTGTCAGGCAAATCCATGTCGGCCAAACGGTCTCTATATATAGTAGTTGCGGCAACGGATGTCCACAATATTTTGTGGTTTACCGTAAGTCATTGATGCTCAAGGTGATCGGCAGGCGGGTTTTTAGGCTTCCGTTACGGCGTCGGCGCGGATATGATGGGCGCATGACAGGTGAGAGGGCAGAATGCGCGCGGGCAGAGTCATCGCGGCAAGCGGTGCGGGGGCGTCTGGCACCCAGTCCGACCGGCGCGCTGCATCTGGGCAACGCGCGGTCTTTCATGCTGGCGTGGCTCAGCGCGCGCAGCCGCGGCGGAACGCTGGTGATGCGGATGGAGGATCTGGACCATCCTAAAAATAAGGCCGGCGCGGCGGAGGCGGCCTTGCTGGACTTGCGCTGGTTGGGCTTTGACTGGGACGAGGGCCCGGATGTGGGCGGCCCGCGCGCGCCATATGTGCAGAGCGCCCGCAAAGAGCTTTACGCGCGGGCGCTGGAGCGTTTGCGGGAGGCGGGGCTGGTTTACCCCTGCGTCTGCACGAGGCGGGATGTCGAGGCCGGGCAGTCCGCGCCGCATGAGGGCGAAGTGCTGTTTTATGACGGAACCTGCCGCGGCCGCTTCGCCGATTACGACGCGGCGCGGCGCGCGCTGCCCGAAGGACGTCTGCCGGCCTGGCGCTTCAGGGTGGGCCAGAGCGCGCCGGTCAGTTTCGATGACGGCTTTTGCGGCAGATTCACGCAGGACGTGGCGTCGGCCAGCGGCGATTTCGTGCTGGCGCGCGAACCGCAGGGCGCGGGCTACATGCTGGCGGCGGTGGTGGACGACGCGGCGATGGGCGTCACGGAGGTTTTGCGCGGCGACGACCTGCTGGAGGCGACGCCGCGGCAACTGCTCGTGTACCGCGCGCTGGGTCTGACGCCGCCGTCGTTCACGCATGTGCCGCTGGTGGTCGGCGAGGACGGCAAACGTCTGGCCAAGCGCCACGGCGACACGCGCATAGCGTCGCTGCGGGAGTCCGGCGTACCGCCGGAGCGGGTGATGGGTCTGCTGGCCTGGTGGTGCGGCTGGGCGGACCGCGGAGAGGAACTGGGATTGCGCGACCTGCTGCCGCGCTACGATCCGGGCGCGCTGCCGCGCGCGCCTGCGGTCTTTGACTGCGCGGCAAAGGAGATATTGGGGATGGTCCGATGAGAAGACGCGATGTCATAAAATTATCTTTTGCGGGAATGGGGTATTTCTGCGCGGGCTGCGGGCGGCAGCCGGCGCAAAAGAAATCCGAGACAAACGGTTCCGCCAGTCCGCCGCCGCCCCCTCCACCGCCGCCGCCGTTGTTGTGGTCGAAACTGGTTTTCCCCACGCAGCAGCAGGGGCTGCTTGAGGAGGGGCGAGAAGACGTGTTCCAACCGACGGCGGCAGGGACGCGCGAGTCCGCGCTGTACGGTTCGGTGCGCACCGTCAACCGCGGCGGCCGGCTGCTGGCCTCTTTCCATGAGGGCATCGACATAGCGCCGGTGCGGCGCGACCGCCGGGGGCGTCCGCTCGACGATGTGCTGGCGGTGGCGGAGGGCAAGGTGGCGTATGTCAATAAAGTGGCAGGCAACTCCACTTACGGCAAATATGCTGTGGTTGAGCATGACGACCCGATGGGGCCGGTCTACACGCTTTATGCGCATCTCGCGTCCGTCGCGGTCAAGCGCGGCGACGCGGTCACGCCGGGACACGCGCTGGGGCGGATGGGCAACACCGCCACTTATACGATTCCCATGAGCCGAGCCCACCTGCATTTCGAGGTCGGCGTGATGCTCAACAGCCGCTTTGAGCGCTGGTATGACGGCAAGAAGCTTACGCCTTCACACGGGCTTTGCCACGGATGGAACATTCTGGGCGTTAACCCGCTGGATTTTTTCAAGCTGCAACGCTTGAACAGTCTGATGAAATTTGACGACGCGCTTGACGCCGCGGCAGTGGCGTTTGAGCTGGTAATCAAAACCGGGAAAATGCCGGATTACTTCAGGCGTTATCCCTCGCGGTGGAGCGGCGCGGCGTTCCCGGGCGGTCACATGACGGTTGCCTTTTCCGAGAACGGCGTGCCTTTGCGGGGGCGGGCGGCCGCAGAGGATGAGGCGGGACTGATCAAAAAAGGGCTCGCCGCGGTGGTCAGTGCCGATAAAGAGGTGTTGGGGCGCAACGGCGCGCGGCTGGTGGCGGAGCGATCCAGCGGGTGGGCGCTGGCGGCGTCCGGCGAACGCCGCGTCGAATTGTTGCTGTACTAAAGTGCCTTTCAGCTCTGTCTTTCTCCCTCTTTATAAAATGTGGCGAAACGCCGCGCGGCCCTGCTCTCGGGCCTGACTCGGACCGTTGGCGGGGACTAGTGCTGTCGGGGTAGAGCTTTTGTTCCAGAAGACCGGTGGGGTTGTCGCACAGCCAACGGGTGCGGTCGAGATGGGATGGATAGGACGAATGGGACACCTCTTGCCGCAGACCGGGCAGCTCACACGGCTTCCATCCCGTTCTACGATCATTACCTCCAGCGTGTCAGACTCCCGGTTCAATTTGCATCCCTTGTACCAGCAATTCTAATTATGGTCGTCGATATCGGGGGCCAAATCGAAATCGGGATCGGGATCGACGGGAAAGATGGGAATTCGACCCCGATACCGATAGCGATTTCGATTTCGACTGGCCGGATGCTATCAAAATTAGAATTGCTGCGTCCCGTTTGTCACGGTCTGTAACACAGTGCGGACGAAACCGTAGTATTCTGATAGCGATGCCGAGTCCGGCCCGGCACTTACCACCTAGCGGCCTTACAGAGCGCGGCGGACGTAAGGCGCGGCGGTTCCGGTCTGCGAAGTTTCAACGATGATGTCCGTGCCGTTTTCGAAGGCGCGGGCGAGGGTTGTCGATGTTCCGTCAGGCGAGACCGTGACTGTCCGGCTGAGCAGCGCGGGCGAGAGCCCGGTGACCTGCTCTTTTACAACCGCGGCGCTGTGGGTCACGATTCCGACGGACTCGGACTGCGAGGTCACGCGCCACCAGACGTTCGAGGCGTCTTCTTCGTAACGGGTATCGGTCGCGCTGATGCGGTCGGGGCCGGAGTAAGAGACCTGGCCGTCGCCGTCAACGTCCATGGCCGTGGCGGTCACGTTGCCTAGCTCATCGTAAACAAACAGCGTGTCGGGCTGGCCGGTGCGGGAGACGCGGACAAGCCGGTCTGACGCGCCGCTGTAGAAGTTGGAGGTAATTCCCAGCGGCGTGGTGACGCTGACCGCGCGGCCCAGAAAATCGTAAACCGTGATGGAGTTCGTGAACGCGGAATAGTCTGATGACTCGGCGATAACGGTCTCGACGCGGCAGCCGGCCGTGTCGAGACCAGACGAGCGGGTCTCGCGCGTCCATCGGCCGTCCCAATATTTTTCTGCCATGACCGCCCCGCCGAAATAGCGGGTGACGCGGTTGGTGACGCCTGCGGAGTCGGTCTCGGTGACTTCCGCGCCGCCTGCCTGCCATGTTCGGGTGACGGCGGAGACGCCGCGCGGGTCGGTCGTGACAATGTGCCCGTCGGTGCCGTACGGGTATTCCGTGGCGGACGAGAGCGGCGCGAATGCGGGGTCGGGCTGGCCGTTTTTCCAGACGGCGAGGACGCGGTTGGTGACGCGCCCGGAGGAGTCGCGCAAAAGTTCGGTGACGGGGCAGGCGCCGTCCGCGCCGGGCAGGCTGGCGAGGGAGGTCTCGGCCTCGGCGGACCAGAGCGGGAACCCGGGTATCTCCCAGGTTTCTGCGCGGGTCCCGTCGCGCCGGATTGTGGCGTCGAGGCGGCAGCAGCCCCAGAGGTTGGAGAGG